>JAUIKX010000309.1 GCA_030430515.1 Gammaproteobacteria bacterium
TTTCTCAGCACCACCGCATCCCAGCTCCAGCACACGCGCGCCGTCGAAAGGCAACATATCGTTCAGCACATCGAACTCATCGGTGAGCGGTTGAGTTTCCGGCCCCATCAGTTTCATGTTCAGCTCCAGTTTTCCGTTTTGAAGGTCATACGGCCGTCAGCGGCGACGTTCCAGACCACTATGGTATTGATGTGATAGCCCGTGCCAACCCCGCGTTTCTGCTTGAGCGCAGCATGGGTGGGTTGCACGGCGCCGGTCTCGTCGATGCAGCGGCTGGCGATCTGTGTGGCTTTGCCGTCCCACTGCCAACCCATGCGAAAACGGGTGTGCGCTTTCGAGAGCACCGGCCCCTGCAACTTCGCTTCCTGCCAGGTCTTCATGCCATCGGTGCTGACCTCAACCAGTGCCACCTTTCCCCGACCGCTCCAGGCGAGGCCACGAATCTCCATCCAGCCAGTATTCAAGGCTTCCGGATATGCAGGCGAGGTAATAATTGAGTTCGGGCCGAGCACGAAGCTGAACTGGCGGATGCTGCCGTCAGCCAACGTGTCCGTATACTTCGAAGTCTCTTCGCGGGTCATGAATGGTTCAGTGGATAGCTCCATGCGGCGCAGCCATTTGACGCAGGTGTTGCCTTCCCAGCCCGGTAGCAGCAGTCGTATCGGGTAGCCCTGGGCGGGTCGCAACGGCTCGCCGTTCTGCGCGTATACCACCAGCGCGTCGTCCCAGGCTTTTTCTATGGGGATGCTGCGGGTCAGCACGGCCGCATCACTGCCTTCAGCGAGAAACCACCTGGCTTCCGGCTTGACCCCCACTTCCGCAAAAAGCGTCTTCAGCCGCACACCGGTCCATTCGCTCTGGCTCGTGAGGCCGCGCAGAAGCTGCGGTGTGACCTCCGGACTCGACTGAAAATACTCAGAGGCGTTACCGGAACACTCGATGAAGCAGGTGCGTGTTTCCGCCGGAAAACGCTTGAGCTCTTCCACTGTGAACTGAAGAGACTTATCCACCAGACCATGGATGATCAGCCGATGTTCTGCCGGATCGATGTCAGGAATGCCCGCATGGTGCCGCTCGAAATGCAGATCCGCGGGGGTGATCGTGCCGTGCAGATCCTGCAAGGGCGTATATGAAACCACGCCTGCCAGGGGCACTCGGGCCAGTGCTGCGTGTGACGCCCGTTGTCCAAGAGCGCTGGGTGGTGTGCCAGGTACCTTCGTCGGATCACCCACCGCAGCCAAACTGCCTGCAGCACCGAGCGCAAGGAAAGAGCGGCGGCCAATGCCATTGGTGTGCTTGTTCATCATGGGTCTCCCGCTTCGCATTCGTCGTAGCGTCGTAGCCGCTGTGCAGCAGGCATCTTCACAGCCATGAGGGTCTCGGCATCCAGACTGGCATTCTCTGCGAGCAGATCGTTCAGATGCAGTACGTAGGCGGTCAGAGCGTAGACCTCGTCAGCGCCCAACGAGCCAGGCGCGTTGTAGGGCATGGCTCTGCGGATATAGTCGAATAACGTGGTGGCAAACGGCCAGTAGTTGCCAACTGTCTTTGGAATGCGACGATCCAGGTGGTAGTCAGTGCCGGCATCCGGTGCCGCGAGCACATCGTTGGGTTTACCCTCACCGTTCTTGCCATGACAGGCAGCGCACTGCGTCGCGTAGAGACGTCGACCTCGCTGAACAGTACCACTACCCAGCGGCAGCCCCTCTCCGCTGGGAGACACATCGATATCCCATTGAGCGAGCAGCGATTCATCCGGAGGTGAGCCGATGCCGTAACTCTGCGAGCCGAGCGGGTCGATCTGCATCGGCCCGAGGAAGCAGTCCGGCGCCGCAAGAACGGCCGACGACCAGAACACAGCGAATAGAACGCGCCAGCACATCACGGCAACCCATAGGCGATCACGTATCCCCCCTCCTCATCAGCAGCTCCCGCGGAAAACATGCCACCCGACGGTACCTGAACGACAAACCGTTGCCGGTTGCTCACCGGCGTGTCGTAGAGCATTGGCGTGGCGTCTGACGCGCCGGGCAGATCAGACTGCCACAGCGTCTCTCCCGAAAGCAGATCGATCGCCCGAGCCACCCCATCAACCGTCGCTGCATGAAAGATGACCCCGGTATCCGTCACCTGCGTACCGGCGATCTGAGGTAAACCCATCGGCAGCTCAACGCCCAGATTGAGCGAACCAATGGGCCGGTTCCAGAGGACCTTCTGAGTCTGCAGGTCCACCACCGCCAACCGGCCCCAAGGCGGCTCCAGGCAAGGTGTAAATATGGGCGACAGGAAAAAGAACCAATCGACCCCGTACGGCGTACCGAGCTGAGGCTGCATGTGTGCTTCGGGCATCTCTTCCCGCGGCACCAGACGCACCCGCGTCGGCATGATCATGGGGTTGGCCACCACGAGCTGCAGCTCGTCATGCACCGCCACGCCGCCCCAGTTGAAGCCGCCGGCAGCACCCGGATGGATCAGGCTGCCCTCCACGGTCGGCGGCGTGAAGTGGCCCTCGTAGCGCAGACGGTTGAAATCGATACGGCACCACAGGTGGTCCCAGGGGGTGATGCCCCACATGTCTTCTTCGCGGATATCCGGTGTACGGAAATTCGGCAGGCCGACGGCAAACGGTTGCGTTGGCGACAGCCAGTCGCCTTCGGCAGGCTCCTGAGGCACAGGTCGTTCTTCCACGTCATAGAGCGGCTCACCCGTGCGTCGATCGAGCACGAAGAGCTCCGCGCGCTTGGTTGGTACGATCACCGCCGGCACGATACTGCCATCTTCCTGGCGGATGTCCGTAAGGTGCGGCCTTGCCGGCACGTCGTAGTCCCAGATGTCGTGATGCACAGTCTGGAAGTGCCACCGCACCGAACCGTCTTCAACGTCGAGCGCGACGATGGAACTGGAGTAGGGCTCGGTCTCTGGCAAGCGGTGCGCACCGAAATAGTCTGGTGTTGCGTTACCCGTAGGTACGTAGATGAGACCGAGCGCTTCATCGAAACTGGTGAAGCTCCAGACATTCGGCGTGCCCGAAGTGTAGGACTCACCCTCCGCCGGCTGTCGATTGTTGCCCGGCCGCCCCATATCCCAGGCCCACGCAAACTCGCCGGTCAGAACATCGAACGCACGGACGACACCCGACGGTTCGTTCACTTCGATATTGTCCATCACCCAGCCACCGACAATTGCCCGGCCTCTGGCAATCGTTGCCGGCGACGTGACGAAGTAGAAGCCGGATTTCACCTCTCCCATACCCGGGAGCAGATCCACCGTACCATCGTCTCCGAAGTCGCTGCACAGCCCGCCCGTGCGAGCATTGACGGCAAGCAGCCTGGCATCGGTAGTGGCTGTGATGATGCGTTCCGGACACTCCCCGCCGTATCCCTCAGGCGCTCTGAAATAGGTCACACCCCGGCAGTTTTTCGAAAACGGCAGCTCTTCGATAACCTCTACCTGTGGGTCGTAGGTCCAGCGCTCTGCACCGGTTTCTGCATCCAGAGCGATGATGATGTTTGCAGGTGCGCAGGTATAAAGCGTGTCACCCTCGAGAATCGGCGTCGACTTGAAGGGTCCAATAGCGCCTGTACGGTAGCGCCATTTTTCCTCGAGCGCTGCCACATTCTCCGGGGTGATTTCGTCAGAAGCCTCAGCCGGGGACACGAATCGGTCGGCAAGCGGCTGAACGTCGTAACCCGCCGACCTTGCAGCGAAGACAATGAACAGACCAACGACCAGCAGCAGCATGACCGGCGGTTTCCAGGTCGCATCGACAACACCGAGCTTTCGCC
>JAUIKX010000016.1 GCA_030430515.1 Gammaproteobacteria bacterium
TCAGACGCCATCCAGTACTTTGAGCATGCGTTTCAACGCAAAGTGCCTGTAGCTGTCGAGCACCAGTCCCTCCAACTCATCGGGTGCGGTAGCGTTTTCGGCATCGAGCTCAATCCAGCCGTTAGCGCCGGTGTAGGCCGGCACCCGATACCGCGGGTCATCGTTCAGCATCGATTGCCGCTCCGCCCCCACCCAAAAGGAATAGCGTAACTTCCCATCGGCAAAGTACGCAGTGGCAAACGTTTTCTTTCCGGCTTTCCAGCTAGGAGACCCGAACTGCAGCGCAGAGCTGACTTCCGGCAACGCCAGACACTGCGAAGCCAGATCGTCGATCAACTCCCGACGGTCAGGCCTGCAAAGCGGATCGACCTCCTCCGGACTCATTTCCTCATCTGGCGGTGCGATTTCAGGTGTGCCTCCCAACCCAGCCGCCAGGCGATCAGGCGCAACGTGACAATATGCTTCACGCACATGCAGCGCCACCCTCTGCCAGTCGAGCCCGCTGTTGAGGTTCACGCCTAACCATCCTTTCGGCCCGACATAGGGCGGCACGAAGTAATGCGCCGGCTCGGCATCCACATACAGAGACTGCGCGCCCGGGGGTGCCGCCAACCAGAGCGCGACCCGCCCATCTCCGTGGTGATTGACGGCAAAGGATGCAAACTGACGCTTGGCGCCTTTGAAAGCCATGGCCCCATGAGACCAGTGCTCTGTCACCTCCGGCATCCATACACACATCTCACGGACGACGGCTTCTACGTTTCTGGTCATGATTTCTCCCCACCATACCGGGGCCGGAGTACACTCTGCGAAAAGGAACCGCCCCTCGAGCAACCTTGCCGTACCGCGAACAGCACAAACTCCGACTGGCCTACATGCCGTGGCTCTACCACACACTGAGACCCAAACATGCCGAATGGGCCCGGGAGTGGCAAGCGGAGATTCAGACGGCGCTCGCTGAGCTGGAAACGGTGGAGATCGGTGAAGATGTATTCATCGCTCCGCAGGCAAGGATTTTCGCCGAGCCGAACCGGACGATTCGCATCGGCAACGGCGTGTGTATCGCTGCCGATTGCGTGCTGCACGGCCCGCTCTTGCTGGGAGATCACGTCTCCGTTAACCATCATGTCACGATGGACGGCGGCCGCGCCGGCATCCATATCGGCGCACATACCCGAATCGCCGCCTACACGACGATCTACGCGTTCAACCATGGGCTGGCCCCCGAGCCGCTGATCCGTGAGCAGAAGGTGACTTCCAGCGGCATACATATCGGCGAGGATGTCTGGATCGGCGCTCAGGCCGGCGTGGTGGACGGCGTGACCATCGGCGATGGCGCGGTAATAGGCATGAATGCCCAGGTCACGCGTGCCGTGGCACCGGGCGACATCGTTGCGGGCAATCCCGCGGTTGTGGTGGGAAAGCGCGAGTAATGCCGCTCGAACCCATAACCGGAATGCTGCACAATGAAACGAGCTACGCAGGAGCAGTCCTCATGCAACGATTGACCCCAGCCGATGCATCTTTTCTATATGTGGAGAGTGCAGGCGGTCCCACGCACATCAGTTCAGTCATCGTCATCGACGGGGAGCTCGCTTTTGAAGAAGTGGTTCAGCACTTCGAAAAGCGCATCCACCTGGTGCCAGCCTACCGTCGCAAACTGGCCAACGTGCCGTTGAGCATCGCCCATCCGGTGTGGGTGGACGATCCGGATTTCGATCTCAGAAACCACCTCCACGAAGTCCACCTGAAGGAAGGAGCCGACGAGCTGGCGGCGCTGGACGAAGCCATGCGGCTGAACGAGGCAGTGCTCGATCGTTCGAAACCGCTCTGGCAGCTCTGGGTGATCAAAGGCATGCCTGGCAGGACGTACCTGCTTCAGGCGACCCATCACGCCATGATCGATGGCGCATCAGGCGTCGAGCTGATGACCATCATTTTCGACTTCGACCGCAAAGGCCGCGAGGTGCCGCCCCCGGAAACGCCCTGGAAGCCGGAGAAGGTGCCCGGTGCTGCGACACTCTTCAACGAGTCGCTGAAAGATAACTTCAATGAGCTGGTGAAAACCGACTGGGCGGCAATGACGCCGACATCCAGCGATCAGCGCAAGCAGATGGAGCGGGTCACAAAAATCATGACAGACTTCTTCACGAAGCCGGTGATCACCGCACCGTTCAATGCCGGAATAACCGGGCCCAAAAGAAAGCTCCGCATCGTTCCGATTCCCTATGCGGAAATGCGCGCTGTACGCAAAACCCTGGGCGGCACGATCAACGACGTTGTGCTCACCATCATCTCCGAAGCGGTCGCCCGATATCTGCACGCCAAAGGCGAACGCACTCAGGGCCAGCACATGCGCATCATGTGCCCGGTCAACGTACGCACCGAAAACGAGAAAGGCGCCCTGGGCAACAAAGTTTCAGGGATGTTTCCGGTGCTCCCCGCGTGGCCAATGAACCCCGCAGAACGGCTGCAGGCAGTGTGCAGCGAGACCATGCGCATCAAGGAGGGTCAGGAAGCTCAGGCGCTGGCCTTCAGCCAGGAGATCGCACCGCCGATCTGGCCGATCGCCATGCTGCCCAACCAGCTCGTCGGCACGCCGTTCGACCCGACGAGGCTCGCCAGCCTCGCTCCGCTACCACCATCGAGTCCGGCAATCCGCCCTCCGAACGTGGGCGTCAACTTCGTGTGCACCAACGTTCCCGGCGTGCAGGTACCCCAGTACCTCTGCGGTCATGAGGTGCTGCGCCAGTACCCGGTGCTGTGCCTGCTCGGCAACCTGGGTTTCGGCACCGCGATTCTCAGCTACAACCAGAACCTCTACTTCGGACTGATCAGCGAGACCCGATTGCTGCCCGATGTGGAGCGCATAGCCGATGCACTATCAGCCGCATTCCGCGAGCTGCTTGAAGCTGCGAGTGCTGAAGCCGCGGAGCCGGCCTGACGAGACAACCGCTCGAGCATGAGCAAGGCAAATACTGCGGTGTACAGCACGACCTCAGCATAGCCATCTTTGGTCAGCCACCAGAAGTGAATGAGCGCCAGAGCTACAGCGACGTAGACCAGCTGATGTAGCCGCTTCCAGCCTCTTCTGAGCCGACGCTGCCACCCCCTCGTCGAAGTCGCGGACAGTGCCAGCAGGATCAGCCATGCCGCAAATCCCACGGTGATGTAGGTGCGCTCCGTCAGATCGGCAAAGACTTCCGCCAGAGAAAACGCCGCCAGGAAGCCAACGTATGCAAAGAGGTGCAAAGACGTGTAAAAGAACGCAAACAGACCAACCATGCGCCTCGAGCGGACGATCTGCTTGAACCCCGTGCGCCGCTGAATGCTGGAAATTGCCAGAGCCAGCAGCACCACCCGCAAGGCCCACTCACCGAAGTGCAGCACCAGGGCCTCACCGGGATCGGCACCCAATAGGCTGCCGGGCGCCTGCACTTCCATCCACACGGCATAGCCCGCCCAGGCGGCCGGCAGCAGCAGAAGGAACGCCAGAGCGGGTTTGAACGCCGCCATCAGTAGTAGCGCGCGAGGTCCATGCCGCTGTAGAGCGAAGCCACCTCCTCCGCATAACCATTGAACATCAGCGTGTCACGCCGATTCTGGTTGAACAGCGACGAAGGCAGACGGCGCTCGGTGGCCTGGCTCCAGCGGGGATGGTCGACGTTCGGATTCACATTACCGTAGAAGCCGTACTCATTTGGCGCCAGGAGGTTCCAGGTGGTCTTCGGTTGCCGCCGGGTGAAGTGGATACGCACGATGGATTTGCCGCTCTTGAAACCGTACTTCCACGGCACCATGAGCCGCCAGGGTGCGCCGTTCTGATTCGGCAGCGGTTTGCCGTATACACCGGTGACCATGAGCGTCAGCGGGTGGTACGCCTCGTCCATGCGCAGCCCTTCCACGTAGGGCCAGTCGATGCTGGAGAAGAAAGACCGCTGGCCGCGCATTTCCGAAGGGCGTTTGAGCGTTTCAAAGGCAACGTATTTGGCGTTGCCGTTGGGCTGGAACTGATCCAGGACTTTTTTCAGCGGCACGCCCATCCAGGGCACCACCATGGACCAGGCCTCCACGCAGCGCAGGCGGTATACACGCTCTTCGACTTCGAGGCCGCGAAGAATGTCCTCCAGATCGAACTCGCCGGTTTTTGCGGCTTCGCCCGTTACCCTGACCTTCCAGGGCTCGGTGGTCATCTCATGGGCGTACTCGGCAGGGTCGCTCTTGTCCATGCCGAACTCATAGAAGTTGTTGTAGCCGGTGACGATCTCCTCAGGGGTCAGCTCATCGACGGGCACCGCCGCGCGTGCAGGGAACGCCGCCATCGCAGCGCCCGCGGCCAACAGCTTGCCGAACGAGCGGCGGTTGAGATAGGCGGACTCGCTGGTGATTTCGGTGGATGGGATCTTTTCCGGCTTCTTGATGAGCAAGCCTCAACTCCTGCGTCGTGTTTAGTCGTTGGACGCAGAATCGGGGGCGGAGTTCCATAACGATTTGTATAGATATTGCACGGGACCGGAAAGCGCATAGCCGCCTGACAGCACAAGCAGCACCAGCGGTGGCTCTACCATGACAATCGAGATGCCCAGAACCACGGCCACGAGGGCCAGAAAGGGTACCCTGCCCTTGAAGTTGAATAGCTTCGGTGAAAAGTAGGTGAAATTCGACACCATCAGCACACCAGCGAGCACGGTGACGCCGGCCATCACGGCCTTCGCCGCTGCACCAGGGTCACCCAGCCCCCAGCTCTCCCAGAGCCACACGCTCGAGGCGATGATCGCGGCCGCTGCGGGGCTTGCCAGCCCCTGGAAGAACGCATTGTCGTGCGCGGTGTTGAATCTCGCCAGGCGAAGCGCTGCGCACACTACGAAGATGAAGCTGCATACCCAGCCGATCTGCCCGCGGGTCGAAAGCCCCCAGAAAAACATCACAAAGCCCGGAGCGACGCCGAAAGCGACCATATCCGACAGACTGTCGTACTCCGCACCAAAATCGCTTTCAGTATGGGTCCAGCGGGCGACGCGCCCATCGAGCGTATCGAACGCCGCGGAAACGAAAATGGCCAGCGCGGCTGCAATGTAGTGGCCGTTCGTGGCCGCCACGATGGCGTAGAAGCCTGAAAACAGCGCGCCAGTGGTAATGAGGTTGGGCAGAAGATAGATGCCGCGCCTGCGAAAACGGGCCCGGCGGGTCTCGTCTTCCTCCGCTGCGTCCAGGCGGTGGATATTGTCTGAATCACGGCTCATGGCGCTGAGTATAGCGCCGTGAGCCGTCGTCTGCTCGTCAGTTGACGTCGCGGTCAACCATGCGGGTGTCTTTGATCCACGGCATCATATCGCGCAGGCGCTCGCCCACTTCCTCGATGGGATGCTCATCCTGCAGACGACGCATGGCTTTGATGTAGGGCTGGCCGGTCTGGTACTCGCTGACGAACTCCCTGGCGAATTTGCCCTGCTGAATCTCTTCCAGAATCTTCTTCATCTCGCGCTTGGTCTCGTCTGTCACCAGACGGCTGCCGCGCGTGAGGCCGCCGTACTCTGCCGTGTTGGACACGGAGTACCACATGTTGGCGACGCCACCTTCGTAGAAGAGGTCGACAATCAGCTTGAGCTCATGCAGACATTCGAAGTAGGCCATTTCAGGTGCATAGCCCGCCTCCACCAGGGTCTCGAATCCAGCCTGTACCAGTGCTGCAGCACCGCCGCAAAGCACGGTCTGCTCACCGAAGAGATCGGTTTCGGTTTCTTCGCGGAAGGTGGTCTCGATGACGCCGGCACGCGCACCACCGATGCCTGCTGCGTAGCTGAGCGCAACATTCTTCGCCTGACCGCTCGGGTCCTGGGCGATGGCGATCAGGCTGGGCACGCCGCCGCCGGCCGTGTAGGTGGAGCGCACCGTGTGGCCCGGTCCTTTCGGCGCGATCATGACCACGTCCATATCGGCGCGCGCTTCGATGAGGCCGAAATGCACGTTGAAGCCGTGAGCAAAAGCCAGCGTCGAGCCTTCTTTGGCGTTCGGGGCGATCTCCTGCGCATACAGATCCTTCTGGATCTCGTCCGGCGTGAGCACCATGATCATGTCGGCATCTTTCACCGCTTCAGCGACGGGCTGTACGGTAAACCCGGCATTCTCGGCTTTGCGGGCACTGCCCGAGCCGCTGCGAAGGCCAATCACGACATTTTCGACGCCGGAATCGCGCAGATTGTTCGCGTGTGCATGGCCTTGTGAACCATAACCGACCACGACCACCTTCATCCCCTGGATGATGGAAAGGTCAGCGTCCTTTTCGTAGTAAACCTGCATTGGGCACCCCTTCTTGGAAAAAGCTTAAATTGAAAGTGTCTATTTTTTAAACGCTGAGCACCCGAGTGCCGCGCGCGATACCGGTAGCGCCGGAGCGCACCACTTCGAGAATCTTGGCGTCGCCCATGGACGCAATGAATGCCCGCAACTTGTCTTCCGGGCCAACCACCTGAACGGTGTAGGTTTCGGGCGTCACGTCCACCACCTGCGCACGGAAAATGTCTACCGTACGCTTGATCTCAGCACGCAGGTCGCCGGTCGTGGCGCGCACTTTGATCAGCATGATCTCCCGTTCGATACTATCGATCTCCGCAAGATCCTGGACCTTGACCACTTCGACGATCTTATAAAGCTGCTTGATGATCTGCTCGATGGTGGCATCGTCACCCTCGCTGATCATCGTCAGCCTCGAAAGGGTTTCGTCGTCGGTGGGCGCGACGCTGAGGGTTTCGATGTTGTAGCCCCGCTGAGAGAAAAGCCCCACCACGCGCGACAGCGCACCCGGCTCGTTCTCGATCAGAACCGAAAGAATGGCTCGTCTCGTCATTCCTTACCCTCGCCTGCTTTGGCGAGCACCATGTCAGCCATGGAACCGCCCTTGATGGACATGGGATACACATGCTCTTCCGGGTCGACCCAGACATCGAGCAGCACCAGACGATCCTTGTTTTTCGGATCGAACATCTCGCGCACCGCGGGCTCAAGGTCTTCCACGCGATCAACACGCAGACCCACGTGCCCGAACGCTTCGGCAATGGTCTTGAAATCGGGCAGAGAGTCGCTGTAGGTGGAGCTGGCATGGCGGCCACCGTACTGCATGTCCTGCCACTGCTTCACCATGCCCAGCGCCTGGTTGTTGAGCGCCATGATCTTGATCGGGAATTTGTACTGCAGGCAGGTGGACAGCTCCTGCATGTTCATCATGAAGCTGCCTTCGCCGGTCACGCAAGCCACGGTCTCGTTGGGGTGCGCAATCTGCACGCCCATGGCCGACGGCAGGCCGAAACCCATGGTGCCCAGCCCCCCGGAGTTGATCCAACGACGCGGCTCGGCAAATTTGTAGTACTGAGCGGCAAACATCTGGTGCTGTCCGACATCGCTGCTCACGTAGGCTTTGCCTTCCGTCACCTTATAAAGGGTCTGAATGGCGAGTTGCGGCAGGATACGCTTGCCCGGCTCCGGCTTCAGATCGTGGTTGAGACCGTTTTTCTCCCGCCACACATCGATACGCGACCACCAGGAATTGAGCACATCTGCCGACCGCGGCTCTTTTTCAAGGAGCAGCGCCACCTCCGCAAGCAGATCGGTGAGCACGGATTTCACGTCACCGACGATTGGCACATCCACGGGCACGATTTTAGCGATCGATGCCGGATCGATGTCGATATGCACGACACTGGCCTCGGGGCAGAACTGCGCGGGATCATTCGTCACCCGATCATCGAAGCGGGCACCCACGGCAAACACCAGATCCGCCTCGTGCATGGCCATATTGGCCTCATACGTGCCGTGCATGCCCAGCATGCCGAGAAACTGGCGATCCTCAGCTGGATATGCACCGAGCCCCATGAGGGTATTGGTCACCGGCACGTTGAGCTGACGGGCAAGCGAGGTGAGCTCAGCGCTGGCTTCACCCTGAATCACGCCGCCGCCGCTGTAGATCACCGGGCGGCGCGCTGCAACCAGCGCACGGGCAGCTTTGCGGATCTGCCGGCCGTTACCACGAACCGCCGGGTTGTAAGAGCGCATCTTCACCGATTCCGGGCGGATATAGGGCGCGGTGATGGCCGGGTCTGTCGTGTCTTTGGGCACGTCGATCACGACCGGGCCGGGACGGCCGGTCGTTGCGATGTGAAATGCCTTGGCAACGATCTCGGGGATGTCTTTACAGTCGCGCACCATGAAGCTGTGCTTCACGATGGGGCGCGATACGCCGACCATGTCGGTTTCCTGAAACGCATCGCTGCCGATCATGGCGAGCGGCACCTGGCCGGAAATCACCACCATGGGAATGGAGTCCATATAGGCTGTGGCAATGCCGGTCACCGCGTTCGTGGCGCCCGGGCCGGACGTGACGAGCACAACACCGGGTTTGCCGGTGGAACGGGCGTAGCCGTCTGCCATATGCGTAGCCGCCTGCTCGTGCCGCACCAGAATATGATCGATGTGCTGCTGACGGAAAATCGCGTCATAAATGTGCAGGGCTGTACCGCCGGGATACCCGAAGATGTACTCAACCCCTTCGTCCTGTAAGGCACGGATGAGCATATCCCCGCCCGACAAGTGCTCTGTCATGGCACGCTCCCTGACCTGGCAAGCCGACGAAAAGGTTGCCAAGTGTCTGAATTCAAGGCCGAAATTCCCAGTGACGCTCGCAGCCTGAGCAACGTGCTCGTGGCTTAAGCCGCGCAAGATGGAAAAATGAGGCGCGTATTCTTCGGATTCGGCAGCAACCTGTCAAACCCGCTTGCGCCGCGGCCTGCCGGGGGCCATCAATAAAGTTGCGAACCAATGCACAGCAAGGTCGAGAAGCCGTGCGGTTGCCTGTGATAAGCTCGCTGCCTGTTGTCATGTGGAGCCTGTGGGATGCGCTACCTTTATCTCTCGGCCGCTGTGCTGATTTCCACCCTTTCTGCAATCGCCTCTACCCCCGCCAAGGCTGAAATATACAAGTGGATTGACGAGGACGGCGTCGTCACCTTTTCTGAGCACAAGCCGCAGGGCAAAAATGCCGAACGCATTTCCACGCGGGCATCGAGCCGCTCTTCGAGCAACGCCAGCAGCCCGGGCAACGCCGTCCCAAGCGAAAAAGCATCGGGCAAAAAGGAGACAGAAGAGCTGACGCAGAAACAGCAGCAGATGCTCGAAGAGCTTCAGGCGCGCGAAGCTGAGCGCGAAGCCCAGGTCGCGGAGATACGCCGCGACAACTGCGACCGCTCGAGAAAAGCACTTTCCCGTCTCACACATTCAGGTCGTGTACGGGTACGCGGAGAGGACGGTACGGAAAGGGTGCTCGGTGAAGAGGAGCGACAACGCCGCATAGACGACGCTCAGCGTGGAATCGCAGCCAACTGCGAGTCTATCGACGGCTGAAGCAGCCCCGACAGACGCAGCGGCTAGCGCTCAGGAGTGCTGCTTAGCCTCGCTGGGCACCGAGAAAAACCCGCCGCGACGCTTACGCTGCACGCTTTCATGGCAGTCGGCCTTGAGTCGGCAGCTGTAGCAGGACAGCACCGGAATCATGCAGAAGGCGGCCAGAAGCAGGCTGAACGCAGCGCGCGCCTGCATGCCCCGGTACCACTCGGAGTGCAGCTCCGGTGCCAGGCTGAAAAAGCCCGCGAAATAGAAAAACATGCACACGGTGGTGATCACCGCAAACGCACGGGCAACTGCCGTGCTCATGTTCGGCAGAAGCGTGAGAAAGGCCAGCAGCGAGCCAACGGCAAAGGCCAATGCGCTCTGCATACTCCCCGGCATCGTGCCATGCAGAATGGCCAGGGCAGCGAGAAACAGACCGATAACGCCGTTGACGATGTGCATATAACTCTCAACTCCTGGGCTCGCGCCCGCTTCATTGCAGCCTTTCGCATTGCAGCCTTTCGCGAAAGCTTTTCTTTACAGCAAGACTATTTTGCAAAGGCTGCTTGCCTTGTCAATGCGGTGACAGAATCGTTACCGGCAGTGACACCTCAGATTATTTAACAAATGCTGGGCGCGACGGTAACGGAATCGCAACATTTTTATAGCGATTTTGCATAAAAAATCAGCGACTTATGCCTATTGTCACTCTACTTCCCAACCCGGCAGCCCCTCATCCGGCTGCACGCCGAAACTGTTGAGCGCCATCGACACCAGGTTGTACTGGCCCACGGTAAACACCAGATCCATGAGCTGCTGCGTGGACAGGTGCTCGCTGAGCCCCTGCCAGGTGGCATCGCTCACATGCGCATCGGCGTGAAGCTCATCGGTGGCACTCAGCAGCAGCCGGTCCAGCTCACTGAGCCCCGGCGTTTGCGGACCGGTCTGCGCTGAACTGATTTCGTCGTTCGTCATGCCGGCCTGCCGTGCGATGAGCACGTGCTGCCCCCACTCGTAGCCCGCTTTGCAGAGGTAGCCGATACGAAGAATCACCAGCTCCCGCTCCCGGGCCGCCAGAGTCGACTTGCCGAGAATGTGGTTGCCGAACACGAGCCAGCGACGGGCCAGGTCAGGATGATTGACGAGCGTCTTGAAGATATTGAACACCCGGCCCTGGGCCTGAAACGGCGCCATGACGCTTTTCTGTTCGTCGCTCCACTGATCTTCTTCCAGAGTCGGAATACGGGGTTGGTCAAGACGCATGCTTACCTCCAGATGGTGCAAAGGAGCGAAAGTATCAGCTCCTGCGCCCTGTGTCGCAGTTCACCGGTACGCCCGACCTTAAAATCGCCCCATCAGCACAGCAAAGACATGGAACGTCATGCAGAGCCTTTCCTGGTACTACCACCGCCTGAAACGCATGAGCTTCGACGAAGTGGTGTGGCGTGGCCGCAGCGCTGCCCGCGAAGCGCTGGATCTGGTGCGCATCCCCACCGGCATCTACCCAAAGCTTGCGCCACCCGCCGCATTCAACGATGTGGCACGAGGTTTCACGGTCGTACCCACCGGACCGGCCGAATTTCCCGATGAGATGCGCCAACGCCTGATCGACAAAGCCGAACGTATTCTCGACCACCGGCTCAGCTTCTTTCAGCATGAAGACCTGCACCTCGGCGACCCGATCAACTGGCACCGGGACTGGAACCAGGGGCTCGACGCACCGGTCCGTCCCTGCCCGCTCGTGGACTACCGAGTCGCGGAAGATTCGGGCGACTGCAAGCAGGTGTGGGAGGCCAACCGGCACCATCAGTGGGTGGTGCTCGGCCGTGCTTACCAGGTTACGCGTGATGAACGATACGCGGCCGGATTCTGGCAACAGTTCGAAAGCTGGCTCGACGCCAACCCGTTCGGCCATGGCATGGCATGGAAAAACCCTCTGGAACTGGGCGTGCGCCTCATCAACTGGGTGTGGGCGTTGGATCTGGTTCGCGGATACACGCCACCCGAGCCGCTGTGGGGCCGCGTGCATGCAGCGCTGCACCAGCACGTGTGGGATCTGTGCCGGAAGTTTTCCCAGGGTTCATCGGCCAACAACCACCTGATCGGCGAAGTGGCGGGAACGTTCGTCGCCACCGCCTACTTTCCGCATCTGCCCGACAGCGAGGCGACTCAGCGCGTGACCCGGAGCATTCTGGAGCGGGAGATTCACAGCCAGCTGTTCGAATCGGGCTGCTCCAAAGAGCAGGCGCTGGGCTACCAGTTCTTTTCGCTGCAATTCTTCACCATCTGCGCAAAAGTGGCCGATTGGACCGGCCAGCCATTTGGTGAGCCGTACATGAACCGTCTGCAGGCGGGCTACCGGTTCCTCGCCGAGGTGGCGCAAGGCGGTGAAGAGCTGCCCTGGTTCGGCGATAAGGATGACGGCTATGTGCTCGACCTCGGCGACTACTCCCATGACGTCTGCGCGGTCATCGATCTGTATCGGGTGCTCTTCAAAGGCCAGCAGCACACCACGCACGAAAGCGCGTACTGGCTCAGCGGCGTGCCCTTGCGCCAGGGGGAGGCCGAGCACCCGCCCACTACGCTGAAAACGCGTGCATACGCCGATGCCGGTCACTACTTCATGCAGAGCGGCTCCGGAGAGACGCGGGTGAGCATGCAGATTGACTGCGCCCCGCTGGGTTACGGTCTTCTGACCGCCCACGGACATGCCGACGCCCTGGCCTTCACACTGCGCCTGGGCGGCAAGCACATGCTGGTGGACCCCGGAACCTACGATTACTACACCTACCCGGAGTGGCGGCATGCGCTCAGACGCACCATCAACCACAACACGGTCTGCATCGATGGCCGGGATCAGAGCGAAATGAAAGGGCTCTTCCTGTGGGGCAGGCAGGCACACACGCAGTGCCTCGAATGGTTCGACGATGACCAGCGCTCCGTGCTCCAAGGCCGGCACGACGGTTACGAGATCGGTGAAGACCCGGTACAGGTATCACGCCGGTTCGAGTACGACAAAGCCGGACGCACGTTCCTGATCGAGGACAAGCTGACCGCTGAAGACGAGCACGACTACGCCTCCGCCCTGCATTTTCACCCGGACTGCAACGTCACAGTCGACGGCAACATCATCCGCGCCAGCCGGTGCGGGCAGTCTCTGGAGATACAGGCACCGGAAGGAGTGGCCCTGGAGACCTACCACGGCGACGAAGAAGCCAAGCTCGGCTGGTTCAGCGAGACCTATCACTCCCGCCAGCCATGCACCACCGTAATCGCGCGCACCGGTTTTCGCGGGAACTGCCGGTTCAGCTATACAATACTCTGCAATTAGCCGCTCCTGACGCCCCATGGCCTACATCCTTCTCGCCCTTCTGATCACCACGATCGTGGTGGGACCGGCGTGGTGGGTGCGCCGGGTGATGAAGAAGTACGCCACACCGCAGTCGCGCTATAGCGGCACCGGAGAAGCATTGGCCCGACACCTGCTCGAACAGGAAGGCATGCTCGAGGTGAAAGTGGAAAGCACCGACGAAGGTGCAGACCATTACGACCCGACCGACAGAGCCGTCAGGCTCTCACCGTCCAACTTCAACAGCGGCTCTCTGACCGCCATCGCGGTTGCTGCTCACGAGGTCGGCCACGCCGTGCAGCACCACATCGGATACCAGCCACTGATGCTGCGCACCCGCATCATCGCCTCACTCGATCAGCTGCAACGCATGGGGTCGGGCGTCCTGCTGCTGTCTCCCATCATCGGCATCATCACAAGATCACCGACACCCACCCTCCTCATCGCTCTGGTCGCTTTCACAATGCTCGGCAGCGGCATCGTCGGCCACCTGGTGACACTACCCACGGAGATCGACGCCAGCTTCAGGCGCGCTCTGCCGCTTCTGAAAAAACACGACATACTGATCGACGGCGATGAGCCCCACGCCCGGCGCATTCTGCGGGCCGCCGCCTGGACCTATGCTGCCGCAGCGCTCATCAGCCTTTTCAACGTAGCGCGCTGGTGGGCGATTCTCAGACGCTGATCAGAGTATGAGCGATGCTTCGTAGCCGTCGCGCGCAAGGCCAGCGATCACCTGATCAACCTGTTCTTCACCCCGCATCTGCAGCATCAGCTCGACGATGGTGGCGCGCACTGATGAGGGTCCGAAAGCACGCTGATGAACGATATCGACAATGTTGCTTTCCAGCTCACCGATCCTCTGAGTGAGGTCAGCGAGCGCACCGGGCACATCGGGAATCTCCACCCGCAGACGCACCAGACGGTTGCTGCGCACCAGGCCGCGCTGCAGCACCGAGGAGAGAATCATCATGTCGATATTGCCGCCGGACAGCACCATTACCACCCGCTTACCCGCGTAGCGCGACGGGTCGCTTTGAATGGCCGCCAAAGGCGCAGCCCCTGCACCCTCGGCAACCGTTTTCTCGATCTCCAGAAGGGTGAAGATGGCCTGTTCTACCGAGTCTTCGTCGACCGTCACCAGATCGCTCACCAGAGCGCGAATGATCGGCATCGTTTGCTCTCCGGGATGCTTCACCGCGATCCCCTCCGCAACGGTACCGAGCTTTCCAGCCTGCACGGCTTCGCCTCGAAACTTCCGCGCAGCGCCATCGAAGCGCGACATCTGCACGCCCACGACCTCACACTGGGGCCGGGTTTCTGCAAGCGCGGTCGCGATGCCGGATATCAACCCGCCGCCGCCCACGGGCACGACGACCACCTCCGCATCGGCAACCTGTTCGCCGATTTCGAGCCCGACGGTACCCTGACCCGCCATCACGTGGCGCTCGTCGAACGGATGGATCAGCGTCAGCCCCCGTTCCGCAGCCAGCGCGTGGGTGTACTGCAGCGTCGCCTCGAACTGCGCGCCGTGCAGCACCACTTCAGCACCATGCACCCGGGTCTGATCGACTTTGGCGTTGGGCGTCGTCAGCGGCATGACGATGGTGGTGGGCACGCCCAGCCGGGTACCGTGATAGGCGAGCGCCTGGGCATGGTTGCCGGCCGACATGGCGATGACCCCCCTCTTGCGCAGGCCTTCATCCATCGCCAGCAGGCAGTTCAGCGCGCCACGCTCTTTGAAAGACGCGGTGAACTGCTGGTTTTCGAACTTGATGAAGAGCTCACAGCCGAGCAGCCTGGAAAGCGTGTCTGAGCGCACACAGGGGGTGCGCAGCACCTGGCCCTCAATGCGTTTCCGTGCAGCGTGTATATCGTCAATGTTCATGGGTTGAGTATACTCGCCGCCGCCCGCCGCTGAACGGCCCGGATCACAGGAGAAATTCATGGAGCTACTGCACGAATCAACCGTGCTGCCGACTGAAATCGACACGCTCGGCCATATGAACGTGCGCTACTACATCGAGCGCATGGACAAAGCCAACCGGGTTCTCCTCGAACGCATGGGTGTGGACACTTCGAGCCGGGAAGGCCTTCGGCTGCGACGCAACGACACGTACATGCGATTTCTGCGGGAGCAGTTTGAAGGTGCAAAGCTGCATGCCGTTGGCGGCATGCTCGAACTCAACGAAAGCGGCATGCGCAGCTTCGTTGAGATCCGCAATGCCGAAGATGGCACCGTTGCCGCGAGCTTTGTGGCCAATACCCAGCTGATCGATGTCGCAGAGCAGCGGCCGATGCCTTTTCAGGGCAATCCGGTCGACGACGGCAGCAGCAGGATCGAGATCCCGGCCCACGGCCAGCCGCGCACACTTTCACTCGGTGCGATGAACACCGACGTAACCGCCGACGATCTCGACGAACGATTGCCGGAAACAGGTGAGAACGCCATGGTCAGCGGCAAACACGTGCTGACCATACGGCCGGACGAGGTGGATGGCTCAGGCTGGTTCAGAGACGATCTGGAGCTGATGTTTCTGCCGTTCATCCGTAAAGCCGAGTCCGGCGACATCCCCCAGGGCCCGCCGGTGGTGAAAACTGCTGATGGTCGACGCGTAGGCTGGGCGGTCATGGAGCAGCGCAACGTGCGCTACGCGCAGCCGAGAGAAGGCGAGCAGGTACGTTTTTTCGCCGGTGAGCTGGCGGTGAACGAAAAATCACGACACTCGCGTAGATGGGCATTCAGCGCCAGCACCGGGCAGGTTCTCGGCATCAACGATTCCGTCGGCGTGTGCCTGGATCTGGACGCCCGTCGCGCCATACCCTGGCCGGATGAAGTGAGAGAGCAGATCGAACGCTACCTGGTGCCCGATCTCGCCTGAGACAGATCGATGAAGCACCTTCTGATCGTCTACCACAGCAAGACCGGCAACACGGCAAAGCTGGCCGGCGCGGTGATCGAGGGTGCACAGTGCAAAGACGTCAGCGGCGTCGAGCTGCGGGTAAAGCGTGCAGCAGAAGCAGATGCCGATGATCTGCTGTGGGCCCACGCGCTCATTCTGGGAACCCCGGAAAACTTCGGCTATATGTCGGGTGCGCTGAAAGACTTCTTCGACAGAACGTTCTACGAAGTGGAAGGCAGGCTCAACCCCCTGCCCTACGCCATCTTCATCAGCGCCGGTAACGATGGCACCAACGCCGTGCGCCACATCCGCCGCATCGGCAACGGCTATCCGTTCCAGGAAGTGCAGGAGCCGATCATCGCTGCCGGCGAGGTTACCGAAGCAGCACTGGCTGCGTGCAGAGAACTGGGGATGGCCTTCGCCTATGGTCTGGAAGCAGGGATCTTCTGAACGAAGCTGACTATTCTTCTCCTTGCCGCTCCTCGTGAACGGCATTTTCCAGCACTCGATCCGCCAACCGGGCGAACGGCATGGATTGCAGCCAGATCCTCCCATGCCCCTTCAAGGTGGCAAGAAACATACCCTCACCACCAAAGATCATCGAACGCAGTCCACCGGCAAGCTGTATGTCGTAGTCGATGCCCTCCTCGAAGGCGACGACGCAACCCGTATCCACCCGCAGCTTTTCACCGCTCAGCGTTTTCTCGACGATGGTGCCGCCCGCGTGCAGAAAGGCCAGCCCATCACCACGCAGCCGCTGCAGAATGAAGCCTTCACCACCGAAAAAGCCGACACCCAGCTTCTTATTGAACACGACATCCACCTCGGTGCCGCGCTCCGCGCACAGAAATGCATCTTTCTGACAGATGATCTCACCGTCATGATCCGCCAGATTGAGCGGCACGATCTCTCCCGGGTGCGGTGCGGCGAAGCCCACCTTGCGCGGCGAACGATCACGGTTGGTGAAGTGCGTCATGAAGAGGCTCTCACCCGTGATCATGCGCTTGGCGGCACCGAACATGGCACCGATCATGGAACCCGAACCATCGCCCATGCGCGTCTCGAAACGGATGTCGTCTTCCATGTAGAGCAGGTGACCGGCCTCGGCGATGACGGCCTGGTCCTCTTCCAGCGTCACTTCCAGATACTGAAGGTTCGAACCGTTCACCGTGTAGCGTATCCCGTGCCCCATAAAACCCTCCTTTTTCAGCCTCAGAAGACTAAGGCATCTAAGGTTTGCACAGCAATGTGAGCCACAAAATCGCCATGCCTTCAGGCTCCCCCATGCGGGGGATACCAGGCCGCGAGGAACGCGTTAAACTCGATGCGGTGTAAAGTGACGCTGGTCGGCGTTTAACGCCGAGTACTGGAACAGACCAATGAAGATACTCATGATCGACGATCACGCCATGGTTCTCGCCGGTTTGAAGACTCTCGTCTGTTCCGTCGATGACAACTGCGAAGTGCACACCGCGGAAAACCTGTCGACGGCACTTCAGTTGATCGGGACCAACGACTACGAATTGATTATGCTCGACTGGCACCTGGAGGAAGTCGAGGGACCTACGTCCATGAGCGTGTTGCGTGATGCAGGTTGCCGGGCCCGGATTCTGGTTTTTTCGGGGCAGATGGATTCCTGCATCGTCGAACGGGCCATTGAGGAAGGCGCGTGCGGATTCATTCCCAAACGCTATTCAGCAGAAGAAATGCTCAACGCGCTGGGAGAGGTTTTGTCGGGTAAAGTGCACGTTCCGAGATCCAGCCACCGACCCCATACCAACAAAGAATCAGACGGCGACGTGCACACACGCATGGATCGACTGACCAACCGGCAAAGGGAAGTCTACCGGCTGCTCGCTCGGGGCTTACCTAACAAGCTCATCGCACGAGAACTTGCCATATCCGACCAGACCGTAAAAAGTCACCTGGCTGCAATCTATACAGCTCTGGGAGTGCGCAACCGTACCGAGGCAGTTTACCAGGCATCCCGTGGCGGCATCTTCATCGGATAAACATCAGGTTCAAGACCTGAACACGCGTTATGCACTTGCTCACCTGCGTCTGACGGTCAGGAACGTCAGACGCCTGCCGTGGGCGTACCTCCCCATAGAGCTGACGCTACTCTGGCTGTTTTACCGGGCAGAAATGCTGCCGGCCGCATTGGTCGTACTCGCTTTCATCCTCGCGCTCCAGGTAATCCGGCAAAAACTGCTGCATCGGGTTGAAATGGAGGAGTTCGTTCGTCCGTCGTTTCGGCTCAATCAGCTCACCGCTCTGATGATCACGTTAGGTATCCTGCGAGCATCGCTGCTCCCGATACTCTTCAGCACTGGGCAGATCGGTGCAAATCACTACCTGGTAACACTCGTCTACATGGGATTCATCGGCGGCTCCATCGGTCCCTCAGGAGGCGTGCTGCGTACGTTCGTTGGGTGGTGCGCAACGGGCGGTGCGGGCATCGTGCTGGCCTGGGTGTTTCAGGGAACCGTCGAAGGACTGGTTTTCGGGTTTCTTCTGACGACCATGATGATTCATCTTGGCGTGTACGTCGCAGACCAGGGCGCAGCTCTTCGTGAAACGGTCAGACTGAACTACCGCAACGAAGTTCTAACGGAGTCACTTCGCAGCGAGCGCGACAAAGCGGACGAAGCGAACCGATCAAAGTCGCGCTTTTTCGCTGCAGCGAACCACGACCTGCGACAGCCCCCTCATGCACTATCCATCAACGTCGCCGCGCTCGAGGCGATATCCAGACGCCTGAACGACGATCGCATCAACGAAGTTCGCGACGGGATGAAAAATGCGCTAGATCTGAGCCAGTCGCTTCTCGAGGCTCTGTTGGACGTCTCCAATCTGGATGCCAACCGAATCGAACCCCGGTGGACAGATATCGATATGAACCGGTTCATGAACGAGCTCACGGCTTCTTTCAGAATCATCGCGCAGCAGAAAGGCTTGTATATCCACACGGACCTGTGCGCGGCAAGCCCGAGAATTCGCACCGACCCGGACCTGCTGGAGCGGATCGTCTCAAACGTCCTCGGCAACGCGATAAAATTCACGGCTTCAGGTGGGGTTCGAATCTCTACGATCCAGTCGGCCGAAAAAACACAGCGAAGCGCCATACGCGTCGAAGACACCGGCCCCGGAATCGCGCCGGAGGAACAGGAGCGCATTTTCGAAGAGTTCTATCAGATCGAGAATCGCAGTCGCGACAGACGACAGGGTCTTGGGCTGGGGCTGGCAATCGTGCGCCGAATCGCCGGGCTGGTCGATGCTGAAATCAAACTGGACAGCACTCTCCAAGAGGGCACCTGCGTCACAATCTGGCTGCCCAATGCAACACGCTATGAAAACGTCGAACAACTGCCCGCTTCCGCAACCAGGTCGAGGCATCCCTCTCGACTGTTGAGTCGTATTCTGGTCATCGACGACGAACTCACCATTCTCGACGCAACAGCGCGTGCGCTTGAAGCGTTCGGCTGCTCTGTGAGACAGGCTTCAGATCGGCGCGAAGCACTCCGACAACTGAACCGGGAAGAGGTCTGGCAGCCCGAACTCGTAATGATCGATTACAGATTGAAAGAGGAAACCGGATTGGCGCTGGCTGAGCACCTCAAAGAACAGCTTCCAGCGCTCACCCGGGTGGTGATCATTTCAGGTGAAACCGAACGCGAGGTTCGCCAGAAAGTACGAACAGCCGGCTACGAGCTGATTCTGAAACCTCTGAGAAGTGATCAACTTCTAACGCTGATCGATGCGGAAGCTGAACGGCTGTAGGTTCTGCACGCGGTCAAACTCTCCAAACACCCACCAGCCGCCATCCTCCTGCTTGCAATCAATCACGGCATAACCATCTCCAGCAGCCCAATGATCGACCTTCACTTCGACCTGCAGTTGTACCGCTCCACAATCTGCCGTCCAGCAATCAGCCTCAGGGAAGTCCGCTGCGCTACTGTTGGCGAACGGGTAAGGAGCATAGAGACCAGAACTGTGAATCGAGTGTATTCGAACGGTACGCGATCCTTCGGTCAGGTCAGCGTGTGATACGGAAGAAATGTGCTCATCGCCCGACAACAGGACCACGTTGCTTGCATTGTTCTCATACAGCAGACGCAGAATTTTGTTCTGAGAGGCCGGATATCCGCTCCATCCATCGGCATGCAGCACGGCTTCGGGTCTGCGTCCAGCGACGCTCCAGGGTCTTGGAAATATCATCGCGGGTGAAGCCAGAAAAGCAGGTTGCGGTCTTTGCGATACACGCTTAATCCAATCCTCCAGCGCATCCCACTGCTCCGAGCCGAAAATGGACGCATCATTGGGATCGGCCAGCGCATGTCTGGGTTGCCGTTCGGAGCGCGTATCCATGAGAAAGACAGGATGCCCGGCCAATGAACGCGCTTCCCACAGCGACCTGCCAAGCGACTCGCTACGCATGTGTCTGCGATGTTGAGCGATGCCCTCATCACGCTTTTCCAACATCAGCCTAGAGCCGGCGTCCCCCGTGTTGGCTGCCAGAGGCTCCCAATCATTGATAATCTCGTGATCATCGAGCGTTGACAGTACCGGTACCAACCCCAGAACTGATTGAGCACCAACCGAAGAGAATAGATTCCGGTAGGCATACTCCATCCGGTCCTCGAGACTCCGCGCGTCGAGCAGCCCCAGATTCGCGTCCACATAGACCGAGTCTCCCAACATCAGCAACCCTTCCGGGCGGCTTCGATTCGTTTCGCCGGAGCTTCGGTCCGTTTCACCGGAAATGGCACTACGGATCCTCGCTCCCAGCCTGCTCAGCGACTGATCAGCAGGACCAGGCGCAGAGCCATCCAGATACAGTGGCGTTCGATCGAGAATGCCGCTTTCATAGCGGCAGCTACCCACAGCGAATGGCCTTGGACCAACATTCGGCTCCGGCAGACAGACAAGCGCACGACGAACCCGGTGCCTGCCCTCCCGATCAGCAATGATCTGTTCGATTGCCTCATATTCTTTGCATCGTTTTTCATGGTCTGTGAGCTGTATGGCCTGGCTCATGACCACCCCTCCACCCAACCCCTCGGAAGCCGCGTTGGGTTGCTCGTAGATCAGCACCACGAGTAATGGCGCCGAAAATCCCTGTTCTCCACCTAGTTCCGACCATTCACGGAACGAATACTGCAGTTCGTAAGGCGGCACCATTCCCGCTTCTTTTGGGACCGGGCGTCGGCGCAGCGTGTCGAACTCCTTATCGTTGAAGTAGACGTCTTTCAGATCGAAAGCCCAGGCAGGATTTTCTGCATCTGCATCTTTCAGG
>JAUIKX010000310.1 GCA_030430515.1 Gammaproteobacteria bacterium
AGTATGGGGAATCCTGGTGCCAGCCAAATCCCGACCCCTCCAGGGGACGCTTCAGGTTCAGCTTGTCGGTCCAGAGGGTCACGTCACTGGCGCCGATCAGGTCGCGCATGGGTCCAACCAGGCGCGGATCATCAACCAGCGCGTCCAGAAGTTCGTGCAGATCGTGCACCGGCTCGATCACACGTACCGTTTCGGTCCCGGGCAGATGTTCGAACTGTACGGTGCGATGACCCACATCGACGAACCGCTTGCCGTCGAGCCAGTAAGTCCGCCCGTCAGGACAGGCTTGGCGCGCGCGCTCAGCAGCGGCCTCCACCGCATCCTGGAGCAGCCTGAGCGCTTCGCCTTCAAACTGGTTCTCGCGAACAAAAAACCCCTGCGACCGCCACTGAGACTGCTCTTCGTCTGTGAGCCCTGCGCTCATGCAACACCCTCTTGATTCACACGCCTTTCTCATTCATGTTGGTCTGGATGTCAATCGAACTACCCAAAGTCCACGTTTCCCGGATCGACCAGATTGAGGCGATGCTCGACGAGCATGGCGGCGTCATCGTCGAAGGCTATCTGAACTCGACCCTGTTGGACGAAACACGCAAGGCGCTGGCGGCAGCTATTGCCGACCTGCCCTGGTGCAACACCACCAACGCCTATGAGGATGAATTTTTCGGCCTCAAAACCAAGCGCCTGCACGGGCTGATGGACTACGGCCCGACCCTCGAGAAGATTCTCAACCACCCGCTGCCCACCACCCTGGCACGAAAACGTTTCGACGGCGACATCATCATGAGTACCGGCGAGCTCATGGCCATCGGCCCGGGCGAATCGAGACAGCGCATGCACTGGGACGGCGTGTCGTGGTCCCGCTCCAACCTGCCTTTCGACTTTCTGTTGAGCGTCAACATCGCGCTTACTGACTTCACCCAGGCCAACGGCGCCACCGTCGTCGTGCCCGGCAGCCATCGCTGGCCGCGTGACCGCAAAGCGGCTGAAAGCGAAATCGGTTACGCGGAGATGGCAGCAGGCAGCGCCCTGCTCTACAGCGGACGCATCCTGCACTCCGGCGGTGGCAACCGAACCGACGACACACGCATGGGCCTGTACTTCGGCTACATTCCCGCCTGGCTGCGGCCGCTGGAAAACCCGGTGCAGACCCACAAAGCGGAAACGCTCGCCGCTCTCGGCGATGATGCGCGTGCGCTTCTGGGCCTTTCGGAAGAAGGCTTCGTCGCCTACCTCTAGTGCGCTGCTTGATTTGTGCTGGCCACTCAAGCGGGTTACTATCCGCGCACTCACCGACTAACGGGGATGCGCACATGATCAACGCCATGACACACAAAGAGAAGCACATCGCTACTCTCAGTGCGCGTACAGCCGTCTCCGTCTCACCGGCCTATCCGGCCGGCAACGCGACTCAGGTGGGCCCCTCCCGAGCTGGCTGACGCCGGCAACCAGAATCGAAAGACTTTTTCGGAAACAGGAGGAACGCGCTCACCGCGAGGCGGGTTCTTTCTGCATGTCTCCATGAACGCCAGGAACCCGCCGCTCCGAACAGGAACGGATGGACAACATGAAAGCAGACAATCTCTGGCACATCACCCGGGGCGAACGCCTGAAGTATCTGGGCGCAACGCTGGCCATGGCTGGCACCAATATTTTCCTCTTCAGCGCGCCGGTGGTCGGCGGCGCCGCCATCGACGTCGTGGATCAGGGCCTGGCTGCAGGCCACAGCGTTGTGCGGGATGTCGCGTCAGCGTTCGCCGACGCAACGCCGGCGTCCTACCTGCTGGTTGCCGCTGCGCTCGTGCTTCTGCTAACCGGTGTTGGCGGATTGTTTCTCTACGTCCGCGGGCGGCTGGCGGCCCTGGCTTCCGAAGCCATCGCCCGACGTCTGCGCGAGGCTCTGTATCGGCGCCTGCATGACGTGACCGCGCGCTTCTACGACGCGGCCGACACGGGCGATCTGGTACAGCGCTGCAGCTCCGATGTGGAAACGGTTCGAGTGTTTCTCGCCACCGACATCATCGAGATCGGTCGCGCCATCATGCTCGTCGTGTGTGTCGTTCCGGTGCTGTTCCTGATTCACAGCCAGCTCGCCTGGCTGTCGCTCGTGCTGATGCCCTTCCTTGCCCTGGGCGCCTACCTGTTCTTCGCCCGGGTCAAGAGCGTCTATCAGCTCACGGACGAAGCTGAGGCTGCAATGACCGCCACCTTGCAGGAAAACCTCACCGGCATACGGGTGGTGCGTGCCTTTGCACGTCAGAACTACGAGATCAGCAAGTTCGGCGCCAGGAACGCCAACTTCCGCGACCTCAACAACCGCCTGATCCGGCTCATGGGCCTTTACTGGGGCACGAGTGACTTCTTCGCGATGATGCAGATCGGCATCGTGCTCTTTGCAGGAGCGCACTTCATCGTTGTGGGCTCTCTCACCATCGGTGAGCTCTTTACCTTCATGACCTGCGAATCCATGGTCATCTGGCCGGTGCGCCAGCTTGGCCGTGTGCTCACCGACTCGGGCAAGGCGGTGGTGTCGCTCGGCCGCATCAACGACGTGCTCATCGAAGCGAAGGAAGCACCGGCACGCATTCCGGTTGGACAGCGCGCGCAGGGTGAGATCGACATCGAAGACCTGACCCTCAGCTACGACGACTCGCCGGTGCTGTCGGATCTGAATCTGCACATCCGCGCCGGAGAGACGCTCGCGCTTGTCGGCCCGCCGGGGTCGGGCAAGTCGACGCTGATCCGGGCGCTTCTGCGCTTGTATCCTTATAGCCAGGGTTCGCTGAAGCTCGATGGCGAGGAAATCGCCGATCTGGACCGCCACTGGCTACGTCAGCAGATCGCCGTGGTCATGCAGGAGCCGTTTCTCTACTCCAGGAGCATCCGCGACAATCTCACCATCGGTCGCCCACATGCACCGGAGCCCGAAGTGCTGCGGGCGGTGAGCGATGCCGCCATCGCCGGCAGCATCGAGCGTTTCCCGAACGGCTTCGAGGAAATGGTCGGCGAACGCGGCGTCACCCTTTCGGGCGGTCAGAGACAGCGCCTAGCGCTGGCGCGCGCGCTCCTAAAGGACCCGCCGGTGCTGGTGCTCGATGATTCGCTTTCCGCGGTGGACACCGGCACAGAGGGGCAGATTCTCAGCGCCCTGGCAAAGCGGAAAGGCAGACACACCACGATCATCATCGCCCACCGGCTCTCGTCGGTGATCGATGCTGATCGCATCGTCGTGCTGCAGGAAGGTCGCATCGCTCAGATGGGCACACACAACCAACTGGCGAGCACGCCGGGGCCTTACCAACGGCTGTGCGAGATTCAGGGCGCTCTGGATGCATCCATCGCCGAAGACATCAGCGAGGAGATCACCTCATGAGCTTCTACGACGACGAAAACCAGCAGGACGGCTTCGATGACCAGGCTCTGGCCAGCCGCTTCGATGCCAGCCTGTGGCAGCGACTTTTTTCTTACGCGCGTCGCTACCCGAAAGAGTTGACCTGGTTGGGTGTGTTCGCATTTTTCACCGCGCTGATGGAGATCATCTACCCGCTGCTCACCAAAGCTGTCATCGACAGGGTCGATATCTACCTCAACGACGAAACCGGCTCGACCCTGAACCTGCTGCCGTTGGTGTTGGGATACGTGGTGTGCACCGCGGTGATCGCCTTGTGCATCGGCGGCTTCATCTGGACCGGCGGCAAGATTCGCACCCATATCGCCCATGACATACGGCAGGACGGATTCGTGAACCTGCAGCGGCTGTCTTTCTCC
>JAUIKX010000311.1 GCA_030430515.1 Gammaproteobacteria bacterium
CGACCCACAAACAGGTGTACATCTACGGCGGTCTCCAGCGTAGCCCGACGACTCTGAACCGTACCTACGGCATGGCCTGGGGTGTCGGCGGTTGGCTGCTGACGCCGTTCATGCAGCGTGTAGGGCCAGCGCGCATGCAGGAGCTCAGGCAGCGCGTGGCGGACGAGATCGATACGACCTTCGCCAGCAGCTATGCGCGCGAGATATCTCTGGACGCCGTGCTGGAGCCGGCGGAGATCGCAAGTTACGGTCGCATGGCCACCGGCGAGAAAGTGCTCGTCAACCCGCAGAAATAGGCAGTTCGTGGGCGATGTTGTCAAGCTGAAAGCCGGGCTGCGCAAAGACAAGCGCAAAGCCCGCGCGAAAGGCCGCACGTTGTGCGGGCGCGGTTTCCACAAGTGGGAGATCTGGCAGAAAAAGCAGTTCGACGTGAAGTCCGGGCGTCTGGTGACGGTCCATAAATGCGCCCGCTGCGGGGCGCAGAAAACCACGCTGACCTGAGGGTTCAACCGCCCCGCAGGCGCCGCAGGTGATCGTTCAGGAAACGCCCTTCGGGGTCCACTGCGTTGCGCACACGCCACCAGTCCTGCCATTTCGGGTGCCGCCTGGCGAGCTCGTCGCCTGAAAGGTAGTGCACTTTGCCCCAGTGCGGGCGCCCGTCAAACGCGAGGAAGATGGCTTCGCAGGCCTGGTAGTAGGCGGTTTCGTCTTCGTTGACATCCTGGTGCACGGAAATCGTCACGGTGTCGCGCTGGTAGGCGCTCGACAGCCACACATCGTCCGCGGCCAGAGTCCGGTACTCCACAGGCCAGCGCACATTGGTGAAACGGGTTTGCAGCAGCTCCCTGATGGCTTTGAAGCAGGCCAGACCCTGTGCCGCCGGAACGCTGTACTCCATTTCCGTATGCTTGTCAGGGCGGTGGTTCGGCAGTACCTCATAGCTCCAGGCGCAGCGCCCGCCTTCCGCCGCAAGCGGATATTCCGGCTCGTCCTCAGTCTCGTCGATGGTCTTGGCGATCGCGGTGTCGTTGTGCGGGTACCAGAAGAATTCGAAATGGCGGTGTTCCTCGATCAGCGATGGAATGTCAGCTTCGAGGTCCGTGAACGTTGCCTTCCAGCCTCGCTCCCGAAGCCGGTAGGCCTCGCGGCATTGCAGCTCTAGGCGGGTGATCACTCCGAAGGCCCCCAGATGCAGACGGATGGCCGGCCACAGGTCCGTATTTTCGCTTTCGTTGACTGTGAGGGCTTTGCCATCGGCTGTGATCAGACGTACGCCGGTGACTGCTGCCGAAAGGTTCCTGAGTGTATGGCCCGTGCCGTGTGTTCCCGTAGCAACAGCGCCGCAGATGGCCTGCTGGTCGATGTCCCCCTGGTTGATCAGGGCGAGACCGGCCTGATGCAGCGGACGTCCGAGGCTGAAGATGCGGCTGGCCGCACCGACCCAGGCCCTGCGGCTCTGCTGATCTGAAGAGATGACCCCGGCGAGGCCGGAAAGGTCCAGTATCGTGCCATCAGTGGGCACCAGCGGTGCGTGGGAATGGCCGGCACCGCAGATGCGCACGGGGCCACTGCTTTCGGCGATTCGAGCCTGAGCATCCGCCTCGCTGCGTACGTGCAGCAGCGTCGCGTCGGCTGCTCTGTGGCGACCGGACCAGTTCTGCCAGACCATACAGGAATCTCCCCAATGCTTGCCGGCAGTTTAACCCGATGGTTCTGAGACGAACATGAGACCCGGGGTCTCCAACAGAGTTCTGATTTCCTGGATCAGAGATGCTGCGTCGAAGCCATCGACAAACCGATGATCGAAGGAGCTCGACAGGTTCATCATGAGGCGTTGAACGACCTCGCCGTCGACGACCATCGGTCGCCACACTGCCTTGTTGACACCAAGAATGCCCATCTCCGGCGCGTTGATGACCGGTGTGCTGACGATGCCGCCGAGCTTGCCGAGGCTGGTGATGGTGATGGTGGAGCCGGACAGATCGCTTGCGCTGGCGGTACCGTCCTTTGCGCTCGAGGTGGACGCTTCGATAGCGCCCGCGAGCTGCCAGAGGGTCATCCGGTCGGCATTGCGCACCACCGGCACCTTGAGGCCGTCGCGTGTCTGGCTGGCAATCCCGAGGTGAACATTTCGGAAGCGTCTGAGCACGCCGCGCTCCGCGTCGAACAGCTGGTTGCATTGGGGGAACTTCACGAGCGACCTGATGAGCGCTAAGGCGATGAACGGCAGATAGGTCAGTTTGTGCTGGGGATGGCGCTCGTTGAGCGTTGCGCGCAGGGACTCCAGGTGGGTCATGTCCACTTCCTCCACATAGGCGAAGTGTGGAATCTCCTGTTTGGCGGCCTGCATCCGCTGGGCAATCAGCCTGCGCACGCCGATGACCTTGATCTCTTCGACGTCGTCGCCTGGTTCCTGCGTTGGAGCGGCTGTGCCGGCATCCCCCGCTTCGGAAAACTGCTCCAGATCGCGGCGCAGGATGCGCCCCCTCGGCCCGCTGCCGGCGATGTCGGCCAGGTTGATGCCCAGTTCGCTGGCTCGGCGACGCAGCGCAGGGGACGCGAGCACCTTACGGCTTCTGGGTGCTTCCGGTGGCGCCAGCGTCTCGGCGGTGAATTCCGGTTCTGGTTCTGGTTCTGGTTCTGGTTCTGGTTCTGGTTCTGGTTCCAGCTCTGGCGGTGCAGCAACAGCCGCTTCACCGGATTGGAACGCAATCAGTTCGGCGCCGACGGCAACCATGTCGCCCGGCTCTCCGGTGATGCGCAGCACGGTGCCGGTAGTTGGCGATGGCACTTCGATGTTGGCTTTGTCGGTCATCACATCGACGATGACATCGCCTTCCTTCACCGCATCGCCGATGGCGACGTGCCACTCGATGATTTCGGCTTCCACGGTGCCTTCGCCAAGGTCCGGCAGCTTGAAGATGAATTCGCTCATGCCATCTCCAGCACTTGTTCCAGGGCTCTCGACACCCGTTTCTTTGTTGGAAAGTAGTCCCATTCGAACGCATGGGGGTAGGGCGTATCCCAGCCGGTGACGCGGAGAATCGGTGCTTCGAGGCTGTAGAAGCAGTTCTCCTGCACGGTCGCCGCCAGTTCCGCCCCGTAGCCCGAGAAGCGCGTGGCCTCGTGCACGATGATGCAGCGGCCGGTTTTCTCCACGCTGGCGGTGATGGTATCCACATCCAATGGGCTCAACGTGCGCAGGTCGATGATCTCCGCATCCACCTCCATGGCGGTTGCCGCGGCCTGACAGACGTGCACCATGGTGCCGTAGCAGAGCATGGTCACTTCGTCCCCTTCGCGCACCACATCGGCGCGGCCGATGGGCACGGTGAAGTAATCCGATGGCACTTCGCCTTTCTCGTGGTTGCTCCACGGTACTGCCGGTTTGTCTGGCTCGCCGTCGAACGGGCCGTTGTAGATGCGCTTGGGCTCGAAGAACACGACCGGGTCATCGTCTTCGATGCAGGCGATGAGCAGGCCCTTGGCATCGTAGGGGTTGGATGGCATCACGACTTTCACTCCGCACAGGTGGGTGAAAATACCTTCGGGGCTTTGAGAGTGGGTCTGACCGCCGCGAATGCCGCCGCCGCAGGGTGTGCGTATGGTCACCGGCGCGTAGTAGTCGCCGGCCGTGCGGTAACGCAGGCGTGCCAGCTCGCTGATGATCTGATCGCAGCCCGGATAGATGTAGTCGGCAAACTGAATCTCGGCCACCGGCCGCAATCCGTTCACCCCCATGCCGATGGCGCTGCCGA
>JAUIKX010000017.1 GCA_030430515.1 Gammaproteobacteria bacterium
TGCAGGGCTTTTTCAACGTTCAGCTCGGCCTCTGGAGCGGGATACTCGCGGCGAAACGTGTCGTCGATGCCTTTCAGATACACCGGAAACAGGGATTGGCCGGGGAGGTAGCCCGGCAATTTGATGACGCGATTCACCAGCTCTCCGGAGTCGGTCACAAGCTGCATGGCGCGCCGCAGATGCCAGTTGCGCGTTGGGCGGCCGTCACGATGGTTGAACTCCATGTAGAAGAGCGAGCCGTCCTGAAAGCGGTTGATGTGGAAGTTCTGCTCCATGGCCGAACCTAGTTGCTCCGCGCCGAGGCCGGTAGTGGCGATTTTGTCGTCTTTGAAAAAGTTGAAACGGGCATGGCTGTCGCGGGTGATGTAGCCGACCTTGATGGCATCCAGTGCGATGGCCTCTCTGTTCCAGAAATGCTCGTTCTTCTCGAGCATCATGCTGGCGCCGTGCACCCAGCTGGTGATTTTGAACGGGCCGTTGTAGAGGAGGTCGTCAGCGTCTGCGGCGTAGCGGCCGTTTCTGGATCGATAAAAGTCTTCCCGAATCGGGAAAAAGGTCTGAAAAGCCATCAGCTTGTCGAAAAACGCGGTGGGCCGCTCCAGCTCGACGTGCAGCGTATAGTCGTCGACCGCCTCCACACCCAGTGCTGTCAGCGGCATCTCACCGTTTGCAACGGCCTCGCCGTTCTTGATGTAGTGCATCATGAACGCGTATTCAGATGCATTTTTCGGATCGGCGGCGTTGCGCCAGGCAAATACGAAGTCGTGAGCGGTCACGGGCTCGCCGTCGCTCCAACGGGCGTCGCGGCGCAACCAGAAGGTCGCTTCCTCGGCCTGAATATCCCAACGCTCGGCAACGCCCGCAACGATGTTGGAATACTGATCGTAGTCCAAAAGGCCCTGCATCACGTGTCCGAGCACGCGGCCGCTGATCATGTCGGCGCGCTGGCCGCTGTCGAGCAGTGGCGGTTCGTCTTCGAACGCCAGGGTGATCATGTTGAGTTCCGGCTCAACCGCTCGGGTGGCGCCGGAGTCGCTGCCCACGAGGCTCGCCAGGGCGTCCAGCACGAACATCAGGGCGGCAAGCCCCAGAACGGCGATGGCTGCGAATATGAGGAGCTGTTTGCCGGCTGACCGGGTGATGCCTTTGTCGTCGGCGACCTGTTCGGACATCTCGCCTCCTGTATTTAACCTGCTTGCTGTTTCAGAAGGTTACCCACAACCCGCTCGAGGTGCATCAGGCTGTTGCATTCTTCCACCTGGTGGCAGTACGCACCGTAGGTGCGCATCACCGAATCGCCCACGTTCCAGGCGTTCTTCGACTCCGGATTGAGCCAGATCACGCGTTTGGCGCGGTCGTACATCTCTTTGAGGATGTCCTGGTGGTTTTCGCCGTAGTTGTTGCGGGCGTCGCCCAGGATGATGATGGTGGTGCGGTTGTCCACGTCGTCCAGGCAGTTGCGTTTGAAGTCCTTCAGCGCCTGGCCGTAGTCGGTGGAACCGCCGGAGTAGTCGCGCAGCACCTTGGCAATGGCATCTTCGATGGCGTTGCGCTCGAAGAGGTCGGTGACTTCCGCCAGATCCGAAGAAAAGGCGAAGGAGCGCACCTTCGGCATCACCTCTTCGAGGCTGTACAGAAACATCAGCATGAAGCGGGCGTAGTTGGCCACCGAGCCCGAAACGTCGCAGATGGCGAACACTTTCGGACGATCGACCTTCACCGACTTCCAGTGCAGGTCGAAGATGGCGCCGTCGTAGGCCATATTGTTGCGCAGGGTGCGCGGCAGGTTGAGCTGGCCCCGCTTGTAGATCTTCTTGCGCCGACTGTGCATGGTCGCCAGGCGCTTGGCCATTTTGTAGACGATCTCCTGAATCAGGCGGAACGAGCGGTGCTCGACGTTCGAAAGCTTGACCTTGCGCAGCAGTTCTTCGCGCAGGCGTTTTCCGGATGCATCAGCATGCAGCAGGAACTGCCGCTCTACATAATCGCGCACTTCCTCGCGAAGCCAGTCGCGGCGTCTGCGCAGCTCCTGGCTGAGGCGCCGTGACGGTACTTGCGGTGCTTCTTTGAGTTCGTTGATTTCTTTGTTGAGGTCGCCCAGACCCATGCCGTCCATGATGCGGCGGGCAAAGAGACCTTTCTGCGTGAATACCTGAATCTCGCGAACGTCGGCCTCTTCGCCGGCCTGCGCCATGGCGACGGACAGCTCGACGCGGGAATTGGACATGAGCAGTTTGCCGAGGGTGGAGGTGGCGTCTGCCATCTCGCCCGGGCCCAGGTCTTCTTCCTCCTCTTCGGCCAAGAGGTCGTTCTGCCGCGGTTTGCCTTTGGCTTTTCCCTTGGACTTTTTGCCGGCCTGCTGTTCCTGCGGCAGGCCGTCGCGTTCGCCGCCACCGCCGCCAGCGCCTTCACCGTCGCCGCTGGCATCGTCTTCATTTTCGCTGTCGCCGCTTTCGCTCTGCGCGCCGGATTGCTGTGTTACCTCTTCGAATCGAAAGAACTGCTCGAAGCAGGTGTCGAAGGTTTCCTTCTCATCCTGAGTTTTCGGCAGCACCAGCGATAGCGAACGCTTGAGCAGATCGCGATCGCGATAGCCCACCATTTCCACCACGTTCACCGCGTCCAGCGTTTCCGCCGGCGATATGCGTACCTCGGCGTTGCGCAGCGCCTGGATGAAATTGGTGAGCGTCTGTTCCACGGCCAGGCTCAGGCGTTTTTGATCTTGTTGGTGATCGCGGCGATTTCGCTGTCGACGTTGACGATGTCTTCCTGGAATTTGAGGATGACATTGAGGGTGTCGCGCACGAGGTCTGCGTCCAGTGACTCAGTGTGCAGAAGCATCAGGGTGCGCGCCCAGTCGATGGTTTCGGAGATGGCCGGTACCTTCTTCAGGTCCAGTTCGCGCAGCTCCTGAATGAAGGCCACCATCTGGCGCTGCAGTTCGGGCGGTACTTCGGGTACACGGGCGTGGATGATGCGCTGCTCGAGCTCCATGTCCGGGAACGGAATGTACAGGTGCAGGCAACGTCGTTTCAGCGCGTCGCTGATCTCTCGGGTGTTGTTGGAGGTGAGAAACACCATGGGCGGCACGGACTGGGCTTTGACGGTGCCGATTTCAGGGATCGACACTTGATAGTCGGAGAGAATCTCCAGAAGCAGAGATTCGAATTCGTGGTCGGACTTATCGACTTCGTCGATGAGCAGAACGCAGCCTTCCTCCTCACGAAGCGCCTTCAGCAGCGGACGCGGCTCGAGGAACTCCTCTGAAAAGAAGATGTCGCCAAACTCGTGCAGGCGGCTCACCGACTGCGCGAAGCCTTTGGCGCCCTGCAGCACTTCGTCCAGCGTTTCTTTCAGTACCTGCGTGTACAGCAGCTGCTTGCCGTACTTCCACTCGTAGATCGCCTTGGACTCATCCAGACCCTCGTAGCACTGCAGGCGGATGAGCGGCAGCTCGAACAGTTCCGAGGTGGTCTTGGCCAGTTCGGTTTTACCCACCCCTGGCGGACCCTCGATGAGCACGGGCTTCTGCAGCTTGTAGGCCAGGTACACGGCCGTGGCGATCTGCTTGCTGCATACATAGTTGTGCCGCTCGAATGCTGCCTGAATGCTCTGCACCGATTCGGTGATGCTGTCGATGTCCGCCACGGATCCCCCGGAATGTGTGAGTGTTAAACGCTCAATTATGGCATATGGCGCAAGCGCGAGGGGGGCAGTAGAAAAAGTGCTTACGTTTCCGTTTCTGGTGCCTCGTGGAGCCGCATCAGGCCTTCCTGGGTCGCTGAGGCCACCAGCCGACCGTCCTGGCTGTAGATGAGGCCGCGGTTGATGCCGCGGGAACCACCTGAACTGGGGCTGTCCTGCACGTACAGCAGCCACTCGTCGGCCCGGAACGGGCGGTGGAACCACATGGCGTGGTCGAGGCTCGCCGTTTGCAGGTTGTCCTGCAGAAACGATACGCCGTGCGGGAAAAAGGCGGTGTCGAGCAGCGACCAGTCTGAAAGGTAGGCGAGCGCGCACTGGTGCAACCGCGGGTCGTCGGGCAGCGCACCCTTGACCTTCATCCACGCCCAATTGCGTGGAGGCTGTGGTTTGGGGTTCGCCAGGCTGAGCGGATAGATCGGCCTGAAGTCGATGGGCATTTCCTTGAACGTCCAGTCTTTGAACAGTTCTGGATGTTCTTTGGCTTCGGCGGCGCGCAGTTCTTCCTCAGGCGTCAGGTCTTCCGGTGCGGGCACGTCGGGCATATCCACCTGGTGGGTCAGACCTTCTTCTTCGACCTGGAAGGAGATCAGCATCGAAAAGATCGCCCTGCCGTGCTGAATGGCGTGCACGTTCCGGGTGGTGAAGCTCCGCCCGTCGCGGATGCGTTCCACTTTGTAGAGGATCGGCACCGTTGTGTCGCCGGGACGCAGAAAATACCCATGCAGACTGTGTGCGGCGCGATCTTCCTCCACGGTACGCGACGCTGCCACCAGCGCCTGTCCGAGCACCTGACCACCATATACCCGCTGCCAGCCCTCGCTGGGGCTGGTTGCGCGATAGTGGTTCTTCTCGATCTCTTCCAGATCGAGCAGGTCAATGATGGTGGAGAACGTGGAGTTCATGGCTGGCGCCTGGTTCGCAAAGGCGCGCATTATGCCATCAACCGCGACGCTCCTTCTGCATGGCTTTGGCGAACGCATCGGCCATCGCCCCGGTCGGCTTTTTCTCGGGCCTTGCTCCGGATCTCGAGTTGTTGCGGTTCCGGTTTCTCTGCTGTCCGACTGGACGATCCTGAGGTTTGTCTCGCGAACCGCCTCGCGGTTGATCTTTGCGCTCGTCGTTGAGACGCATGCTCAAACCGATGCGTTTGCGGGCAAGATCCACTTCCAGCACTTTAACCTTCACCACATCCCCGGTTTTGACCACCTCATGCGGGTCTTTGACGAAGCGGTCGGCCAGCGCGGAGATATGTACCAGGCCATCCTGATGCACGCCGATATCGACGAAAGCGCCGAAATTGGTGACGTTGGTGATGACCCCTTCCAGGATCATGTCTTCACGCAGGTCCTTCATTTCGTTGACGGCGTCGTTGAACTTCGCGGTCTTGAATTCCGGGCGGGGATCGCGGCCGGGTTTTTCCAGCTCTGAGAGTATGTCTACGACCGTGGGCAGGCCGAAGCGGTCGTCGGTGTAGCGTTCTGCGTTGACGGCTTTGAGAAGCTCCGGGCTGCGCATGATGTCGCGCACCGGCTTTTCGAGGTCTGCAAGGATCTTCTCAACGACCGGATAAGCCTCCGGGTGTACGCTCGACGCGTCCAGCGGGTTGTCACCGTCGATGATGCGCAGGAAGCCTGCAGCCTGTTCAAAAGCTTTCGGTCCGAGTCTGGGGACATCGAGCAGCTCCTCGCGGCGCTTGAATTCGCCCCGCTCGTTGCGCAGCGCCACAACATTTTCAGCCAGCGTGGCCGAAAGTCCCGCGATACGGGCCAGTAGCGGTGCGGAGGCGGTATTCAGATCCACCCCGACGCTGTTCACGCAGTCTTCCACCACGCTGTCCAGCGCTTTGGCCAGCCGCGACTGGTTCACATCGTGCTGATACTGGCCTACGCCGATGGACTTCGGTTCGATCTTCACCAGCTCCGCCAGCGGGTCCTGCAGGCGTCGGGCGATAGACACCGCCCCTCTCAGGCTCACGTCCAGCTCGGGAAATTCGTTCGCTGCAAACTCCGAAGCCGAGTAAACGGAAGCACCTGCCTCCGAGACCACGATGGATTGCAGGCCGAGCTCCGGGTTGGCTTTCTTGAGCTCGTTGACGAGGGCGTCTGTTTCACGGGAGGCAGTGCCATTGCCGATGGCGACCAGGCTGATCTGGTGCTGCTTGGCAAGCCTGGCCAGCGTCGTCAGGCTGCCGCGGATGTCGTTCTTCGGCTGGAACGGGTAGATGGTCGCCGTGTCCAGAAGCTTGCCGGTGGCATCGACCACAGCCACTTTGACGCCGGTGCGGATACCCGGGTCCAGGCCCATGGTGGCGTGTTTGCCTGCGGGTGCTGCCAGGAGCAGATCGCGGAGATTGCGCGCAAAAACCTGTATGGCCTCTTCCTCTGCCGCGGTTCGCAGCTCGGTGAACAGCGTCGTATCGATGCTCACCGAAAGCTTGCCCCGCCATGCCAGACGTACCACGCTGGCGAGCCAGGCATCAGCTGGACGTCCCTCATCGCGCACACCGAAGCGTGCCGCAACGCGCCGCTCGCAAGGTCCGAAATCCATGCGCCACTCTTCCTCGCCGATTTCTTCGGGCATCTTGAGGGCCAGGCGCAGCACGTCTTCACCGCGGCCGCGCAGGAGCGCGAGGGCGCGGTGTGGCGGTACTTTCGCCACGGGCTCGGAGTACTCGAAGTAATCACGGAACTTGGCGCCGGCCTCCTCCTTGTCCTTTACGACTTCCGACACCAGCACACCTTTGTCCCAGCGCATCTCTCGAAGCTCGGCGAGCAGCTCCGCATCTTCGGCGAACCGGTCCATGAGTATGGCGCTGGCACCGTCCAGCGCCGCTTTGCTGTCCGGCACGCCGGGGTTGTCGCCGGCTTCGGTTTTGAACGGATCGCACAGAAACTGCGCCGCCTCGGTTTCCGGTGTCAGGGTGGGGTCTGCCAGCAGGCGGTCGGCCAGCGGCTCCAGACCCGCTTCCCGGGCGATTGTGGCCTTTGTGCGGCGCTTGACCTTGTAGGGCAGGTAGAGGTCTTCCAAACGCTGCTTGGTCTCCGCGTTTTCCACCTGGCTCTTCAGCTCCGGGGTGAGTTTGCCCTGGCCTTCGATGGATTCCAGCACCGCCGCCCGACGCTCTTCCAGCTCGCGCAGGTAACCCAGCCGATCTTCAAGTGTGCGCAACTGCGTATCATCGAGGCCGCCCGTGACTTCCTTTCGGTAGCGGGCGATGAACGGCACTGTGGCACCGTCGTTGAGCAGCGCTACGGCTGCAGAAACCTGGCGGGTGGCAACGGAAAGTTCGTTGGCAATGCGATCATCGATGGGTGGCAGCATGGGCCTGGTGCGCTCCTTTGTTATCCTTTACAAGTGCCGCGATGGGCTCGGCAAAGGAGCGCACTATACCGGGGTCGCGTCAGACGTCCAGACAGATCTTGCCGAAGTGTTTCTGCGACTCCTGATGACGGAACGCGTCGGCAATTTCCTCCAGAGGAAAGTGCGAATCGATGACCGGTTTGATGTCGTTGGCCTCCATGGCCGCGATCATATCCACCTGCTGCTCACGGCTGCCGACAGTGATGCCCTTGAGTTCGGCGTTCTTGTTGAACAGAGCCGCGGTGGGGATCTCGCCGGCGAAGCCTGCCAGCACGCCGATCAGCGAGATATGCCCGCCGACGCGGATGGCGTTGATGGACTGCGGCAGGGTGCCCGCGCCACCGATCTCGACGATGACATCGACACCCAGACCGTCCGTCAGCTTAAGCGCCTCGCTGGCCCAGTCCGGCGTGGTTTTGTAGTTGATGAGCTCGTCTGCACCCAGCGCTTTGAGCTTTTCCAGCTTCTCGTCTGACGACGATGTGGAGATCACACGGCAGCCTGCGGCTTTGGCGAACTGCAGTGCAAAGATGGACACACCGCCGGTGCCTTGCGTGAGCACCACGTCGCCGGGCTTGATCTGCGCTTCCACCATCAGCCCCCGCCAGGCGGTGAGGCCTGCGCACGTGAGGGTGGAGGATTCCGCTGCCGTCAGCCCCTTGGGGGCACGGGTGAATGCGCTGGCGGGCATGGTGACGGTCTGTGCCGCGAAGCCGTCCGCATGGTCGCCGGGCACACCGATCTGCTTCTGCAGGGCGGGACCGCCATCCTGCCAGTTGGGAAAGAAGCAGCTCAGCACCGCATCTCCCTCAGCGAAATCCCGCACACCCTCGCCGACGGCGGTGACGGTGCCGGCGCCGTCTGACATCGGGATGCGACCATCGTCTACCGGCAGCATGCCGGCGACCACGGCATAGTCATGGAAGTTCAGCGAGCTGCCTTCCACCCGCACCTGGATTTCTCCCGGTGCGGGGTCTCTCGGCTCGATGTCGACGGCGTTCAGGTTGTCCAGGCCGCCGGGCTTGCTCAGTCGGATGGCGCGCATGATTTTGCTCCCAGGTTGAAAACCATCAAGCATATCGGATTACGCGCAGGGCGATAAATCAGTGCACGTGTCCGTGCTCGATTTCCTCGGCAGTTGCTTCACGTACCGACTCCACGGTGCCATTGAAGTGCAGGGTGACGCCCGCGAGCATGTGGTTGGCGTCGAGCGTGGCGGTGTCTTCACCGACTTCCACGACAGTGAGCACCTGGGTGTGCCCGTCCTGGCTCTGGCTCTGCAGGCGCATGCCGGGCTGCACGTTTTCGATGCTGGCGAGCATCTGCAGGGGCACTTCCTGTACGAGCGCCGGGTCGGGCTGGCCGTAGCCCTCTTCCGGCGCGATGGTGGCCTGAAATTCATCACCCTGGGTCATGCCTTCCAGTGCATTTTCGAGGCCGGGAATGATGTTGCCGGCGCCGTGCAGATAGGAAAGCGGCTCACCGCCCTCGGACGAATCGATGGTGTTACCGTCGCCGTCGTTGAGTGTGTAGTGAATGGCGACGACCCGCTGATTAGCGATGTTCATGGTGGTTGCTCCTGTGCACATGGCGGTGAGGGGTGAGAGACCTCACCCGTGAGAGGAGCAAAGCCTGATTCGAGCCGTCAGCATAACGGCCGTGGCGTCAGGCGTCGAATGCGGTATCCCGATCACCATCCTCGCCGTCCTTCGTGAGCTGGCCGTTTTCGTCACGTTTCCAGCCGCGATAGATCTCGGCGAAAGTAGCGAGTATCTGCTCTAGCGGCAGATCATCGAAAGAGCCGCGCTGGTTGACGTACTCCATATGGCGGTTGCCGTTCTGGTCGTACGGGTGCATGAGCGCATCGGTTTCACCGTCGAACTCCAGAGGCTTGACGCCGAAGCGGTCGCAAAGCTCGATGTTGAACGCGGTGCTGAGTTTCACCCAGCGCTCGTTGAGCAGAAGCTCAGCATACCCATGCCACGCAAAGAGGTCGGTGCCCATGCTCTCGCTGAGTTTTTCCGTGGTCAGGTGGTTGCGCACATCGGCGAACCCCAGGCGTGCGGGGATGCCCAGGTGCCGTGCCGCGGCGACGAACAGCACCGATTTCGGTATGCACCAGTTGCTCTCGGTGCGGGTGATGTTGCTCGCCCGGAATGCTTCAGGTTCGTAGCTCGTGTTGTAGGGGTCGTAGCGGATGGCGTCGCGTACCGTGTAGAAGAGCTTTTTGGCGATCTCTACAGGCTCCGTTGCGCCGTCTGCGGCATTTTCCGCGAATGCGACCACAGCCGGATCCTCGTGATCGATGAACCAGGTGGGCTTCAGCCAGTTGGGGTCGATGTTCAAAGCTATTCTCCCGATCGTCGCATTCTGTCGTAGCATGGATGGCTGATCATAGACAGGAGAGTGGACCATGGGCAAAAAGAAAGCGCAGCTCAGTAACGGAATGACATTTGCCTATCTGGAGCGCGAAGGTAGCCTGCAAGGCGATTCGACGAGCACGCCGCTCCTACTGCTTCATGGCATTACCGAAAACGCCAACACCTACGCACCGCACCTGGCGAAAATCGACGCCGGGTGCCCTGTGTTCGCCATGGATTTTCGTGGCCACGGTGAATCCGATCGTTCCGAGCAGACCTACGAAACCGAGGCCTATGTGGACGATGTCTGCCGGTTCATCGATGAGGTGATCGGCAGGCCGGTGCATCTGGCCGGACACTCCCTGGGCGGCTGGGTTGCGGCGCACACGGCTGCTGCTGCGCCGGACAAGGTGGTATCGGCATTTCTCGAGGACCCGCCGCTGTACTTCGTGGGCAACATGAACGAAATCTACGAGTCCCTTTTCCAGGGCATCGTGCTCATGGCGACCACCCTGCAGGACGGCTCTCGCAGCGCAGATGACTGGTTCGAGGTGATGGCAAACGCTCCCGACCCATACAACGGCAAGCCGGGTATCGAGACCATGGGTGAGGAGCGCATCCGCCTGCGGCTGGCATCGATCGGCATGATGCACCCCAAGGCGCTTCAGGATGCTCTGGACAATTCTCTGGTGACGGACGTCGACCCCATGCTTAGATCCATCCGCTGTCCTGTGACCATGGTGACGGGTAACGAAGCGCTGGGAGCGGTGATTACTGCGGAGGAAGCTGAGCGTGCGGCGTCAATCGTGCCGGACTGTACCCTGGTTCGGGTGCCTGAAGTGGGTCATCTGGTGCACGATCTGGCCACGGATGACTGGCTGAACGCCCTGAACGGCTGGCTCAGGGGATGAAAAACGGGGTCGGAGCGCAGGCTCCGACCCCGGCGAGCATCAGTACTTGTAGCTCTCGGGCTTGAAGGGGCCTTCCACCTCCACGCCGATGTACTTGGCCTGATCTGCGCGCAGCTTGGTCATCACGCCGCCGAATCCGGCAACCATGAGCTCCGCGACTTCCTCATCCAGCTTCTTCGGCAGCACTTCTACCGTAATCGGCGAACGCTGGCTCGGATCCTGGTCGGCCCAGCGCTGCTCGAAGAGATGCATCTGAGCGAGCACCTGGTTGGCGAACGAGCCGTCCATGATGCGCGAGGGGTGGCCCATGGCGTTGCCTAGGTTCACCAGCCGGCCTTCCGACAGGAGAAGTATGTAGTCATCGTCTGAGTCGCTGCGGTAGATCTGGTGCACCTGATCCTTGACCGTGTCCCAGCGCCAGTTTTCGCGCATGTAAGCCGTATCGATTTCATTGTCGAAGTGGCCGATGTTGCACACGACAGCGCCACTTTTCACAGCGGTCAGCATGTTGCTGTCGCAGACGTTGTAGTTGCCGGTGCAGGTGACGATGAGATCGGTGTCCTGCAGCAGGCGGGTGTCGATGTCTTCGAGTTTGCCGGTGTTGTTGCCGTCTTTGTACGCAGACACGACTTCATAGCCATCCATGCAGGCCTGCATGGCGCAGATCGGGTCGATCTCGGTCACCCGTACGATCATGCCTTCCTGGCGCAGGCTTTGCGCGGAGCCTTTGCCGACGTCGCCGTAGCCGATCACCAGCGCCCGCTTGCCGGACATGAGCATGTCGGTGCCGCGCTTGATGGCGTCGTTCAGGCTGTGACGGCAGCCGTACTTGTTGTCGTTTTTGGATTTGGTGACCGAGTCGTTGACGTTGATCGCCGGTACCTTGAGGGTGCCTTCAGCCATCATTTCATAGAGACGATGCACACCGGTGGTGGTCTCTTCGCTGATGCCGTGAATGGAATCCAGCATTTCGGGATATTTGTCGTGCAGCATTTCGGTGAGGTCGCCACCGTCGTCGAGCAGCATGTTGGCATCCCAGGGCTTGCCGTCGGAGAGGATCGTCTGCTCGATGCACCACAGGTACTCTTCTTCGGTTTCGCCTTTCCATGCGAACACGGGAATGCCGGCAGCGGCCATGGCGGCGGCGGCGTGATCCTGCGTCGAGAAGATGTTACAGGAGGACCAGCGCACGTCAGCGCCGAGCGCGACCAGCGTTTCGATCAGCACTGCCGTCTGAATGGTCATGTGGATGCAGCCGATGATCTTGGCGCCTTTCAGCGGTTGCTCGGAGGCATAGCGGGTGCGCAGCGCCATCAGTGCCGGCATCTCCTTCTCCGCGAGGCTGATTTCCTTTCTGCCGAAATCGGCCAGGCCGATGTCTGCGACTTTGTAGTCCGTCATTTCTGATTCCTTCGTTTGGTTAGGGGGACTTGAGATAACTGGCAAGCTGAATGGTGAAGCCGTTGCGCTGAGCGAAAAACTGACGGGTCGCCAGCTTCATTCCCACGCTTTCAGCCCATCCGTCGAGCTCTTCAGGGGTGAATCCGAGCCACAGGTCGCCGCATGCTTCCGTCGCCCAGTCGTGCTGGTGACGGTCGAGTTCGGCGATGAGCAGCATGCCGCCCGGCGCCAGCCTGGCCGCGGCGGCGGCAAAGAATGCCCGTGGTGAGGTCTGGTGGTGAACCACCATGGCCGCAACGACGAGATTCTGCTGAGGACCGCTATGCGTTGAGAGGTCGTTCTCCTCAATACGCACGTTGGTCAGTTCGATTGCTTCAGCACGCACGGGTGCGAGCATCTTGGCGCTGCGGTCGATCGCGGTAATCTCGCCAAAATCCTCCGCCAGACGTTCGATGATCCGCGTATTTCCCGGGCCTATTTCGAGCGCGCGGCCGCGTACGGGCAGATGGGTGCGCCAGATTTCCTGCATGGACTCGGCGTACTCCCCGGGTTCGCTGATCAGCATGCGCTGGCTTTTGAGCGCGTCGGCGTTGGACGCAAAAAAGGCCCGCACGTTCTTTTCTCTCGCCCGATGCACAGCAGCGACTTTACGGCGGAGGTTTACGGGCGCGGGTGAGCCGTCGAGCGCTTTGAAGAGTTCCCGGATGAGTGCTGAGTCGGCCGGGTCCCGGCGCCGGTAGTAGTTGCTGTTGCCTTCCCGGCGCTGGCTGACGAGCCCGGCTTCACGAAGAATTTTGAGATGGTGGCTGATGGCCGGCTGCGCGACGCTGAACACCTGGGCGAGTTCGCTCACGGAAAACGAGTCATGCTCCAGCACGCGCAGGAGGTTGGCGCGACGTTCGTCACCAGCGGCCTTGGCGACCTCGACCACGGGGTCGTCCGGTGTTGGGGTGTCCTGAGACAGCGCTTTCTGCATGGCGGCGCATTATAGGGATGAGGCTTTCTATATCAAAATATTTTGATATAGAGTTTGTAAACGCTGTGATAGATTTCTCGCTATGGAGAGCAAGCTGCCAGACGTGGGCACGACCATCTTTACCGTGATGTCGGGCCTGGCCAACGAGTGTGGGGCCATCAACCTTTCCCAGGGCTTTCCCGACTTCGACCCGCCCTCTGAGCTCCTCGACAGGGTGCAGCACTACCTGCGCAGCGGGCACAACCAGTACCCGCCGATGATGGGCGTGCCAAGCCTGCGCGAAGCCATCGCAGGCAAGGTGGAAGAGATCTACGGCTGTCGGGTCGATGCCGAAACGGAGGTTACGGTGACGTCGGGCGCCACCGAGGCGCTGTTCTGCGCGATTGCAGCGACGGTGCGGTCCGGAGACGAGGTCATCGTCTTCGACCCGGCCTACGACAGCTACGAACCCGCCATCACGCTTCAGGGCGGTATCACCCGGCACCTGCCGCTGCGCTCTGAGGATTACCTGCCGGACTGGCAGATGGTCGAAGAAGCGATCAGCGCGAATACCCGGGCTATCGTCGTCAACACGCCGCACAACCCGACGGGCACCGCCTGGCCGGAAGCGGATCTCGAGCGACTGCAGTCGCTGGTGCTGGAGCACGGTCTCTACCTCGTTGCTGACGAGGTCTACGAGCACATCCTCTTCGACGGCCGCCGGCATGAAAGCGCCTGCCGCTATCCGGATCTTTTCAGCCGCTCCTTCGTCGTGTCGTCGCTGGGCAAGACCTATCACTGCACCGGCTGGAAGATCGGCTACTGCGTTGCTCCGGCGGAACTCAGTCAGGAGTTCCGGCGTGTGCATCAATATGTGACGTTCACCTCGCACACGCCGACCCAGCTCGGTCTGGCTGATTTCATGGCCAGTCATCCAGAGCACCATCTCGAGCTCGGCTCCTTCTACCAGCGCAAGCGCGATCTGTTCATCGAACTTCTCGAGGAATCGCGCTTCTCGATGGTGCCAAGCGCAGGCACCTACTTCCAGCTGCTCGATTACAGCGCCATAACGGACGAAGCCGATACGTCGCTCGCCCGCCGCTGGACCCGGGAAGTCGGAGTGGCCAGCATTCCGCTGTCCGTATTTTATGAGTTGGGGCGGCAGCAGCCGGTTTTGCGGTTCTGTTTTGCCAAGGACGATGCGACCCTGCGTCGCGCTGCGGAGGTGCTTTGCCAGCTCTGAAGGTCGCCATCGTCCAGACCCATACCCACTGGCACGATCCCGCTGCCAACCGGGCGATGTTCGACATCTGGTTCGACGACGTGCCGGCCGGTGCCGACCTCATTGTGCTGCCGGAGATGTTCAGCACCGGCTTTACCATGGCGTCGGCGGAAGTGGCGGAGACCATGGAGGGCGAAACGGTCCGCTGGATGCAGCAGCGCGCCGGGGAGTTGGGGAAAACGCTCTGTGGCAGTGTGGTGATCGAAGCCGGTGGCGCGTATTTCAACCGGATGCTCTGGGTGCCGCCTGATGGCCGCATCAGCTTCTACGACAAGCGTCACCTGTTCCGCATGGCCGGTGAAACCGAACACTACCAGCCGGGCTCGGACCGGGTGATCGTGCGCATTAACGACATGAGGGTGTGTCTGGCGGTCTGTTACGATCTGCGCTTTCCGGTGTGGCTGCGCAATCGAGGGGATTACGATGTGCTGCTGGTGGTGGCCAACTGGCCCGCTGCGCGAGTCGGCGCATGGACGGCGCTGCTCAGAGCCCGTGCGATCGAGAATCAGGCGTATGCCGTCGGGGTGAACATCGTCGGTACTGACGGTGCCGAAGTAGCGTACTCAGGCGGGTCTGCTGTGTTCGATCCTCAGGGACAGGTGGTGCTCGCGCCTTCACCAAAGGCCGAGGTGGTTGCCGCGGAGCTCGATCTGGAGGCGCTCGAGGACTACCGCAGAGCCTTTCCGGCGTGGCAGGATGCCGATGAGTTTCAGTTGGAGTAAGGCGCTGATGCGCAGACGTTGGTCCGTTTTTCTCATCCTGCTGCTCGGAGCGGGCTGCGGCTCGGAAAATGCTTCGACCGGTGCCGCACCCGCGCATCCCGGCGCGCCGATCTATCTGCGCAGCTGTTTCTCCTGCCATGCGTCAGGGCTAGCTGGTGCGCCACGCGCCGGTGATGCCGTTGCCTGGGAGGAGCGTCTCGCCAAGGGTCGGGAACAGCTTCTGAAGAATACGATCGAGGGTGTGCCTCCAGGTATGCCGGCCAGAGGGATGTGCAGCAACTGCTCCGATGAGCAGCTTGCAGATGCCATTGATTACATGATCAAAGAGAGCGGATTGAAGTAATTTCTGGCTAATCTCGCCCATTATTGGTGGCATTTGCCAGTTGATTGGACGGAGTTTACGGCGAAACGGGGGCTGCACGCTGGCCTGGTTCTTGCCTCTGTCTTTTGAATTCTGTTGGCCTGACTTCGAGGACTGTCTACCGATGAGCCGCTACCTACCTGGCGATATTGTCTCCCGCCGTAAAGGCCTGGTCATGCACAAAGGCGTCGTCATGCGCGACGGTCGTGTGCTGCATAACACGCCGTTCAAGGGCGAGCATGTGACGACCATGGAGGACTTCAAGGCCGGGCAGCGCCTCTACGTCGAGCGTCAGTCGGTCGAAGCGCGGCGCCGGGCGTTGCGTGCGGCTGACCTGGAAACCGTTCGTGGCTATCACCTGCTGCGCAACAACTGCGAGCACACGGCTCACAGAGCAACCACCGGTAAAGCCCACAGCCCGCAACTGCGCAGCTGGCTGGTGGGTATCGGCGCCGGAGCAGTCACTTTTGCAGCAACCCGCCATCCAGGGGCGGCCGTCGCGGCTTATGCGGCAGGCAGAGGGCTGCTCGCCCGCCTGAAAAGGCGTTAAGCTAGCGCTTCAGCCCACCGGGTCAAAAGGATTCAACTCGACTATGGCCGTGCCGCTGCTCGATCGGTACGTGATTTCCAGCGCGCTCAGCCCGACTCTGCAGATTGCTGTTGGGCTGTTTGTCATTTACACGGGCTTCGTGGTCAGCCTGGGCCTCGCCCTCATTCTCGATGGCGAGATGCCGCTGAGCGCGATCGGTGTGTACATTCTTGCGAGGGACATCATCGCGCTGGAGGTCATCGTGCCAACGGCGGTCTTTCTCGGTGTGGTGGTGGGCACCACGCGTCTGCATCGCGACCGCGAGGCCTATGCGTTTTACTCCGCGGGTGTGTCCACGTCGCGCATGACTGCGTCCATTTTTTTCATGGCGCTGTTCGTCGCGTTGGTTGTTGCCTGGCTGACGACGAACGGCAGGCCATGGGCGTACCAGCAGAACGATGCGCTCACCCGGTCGAGCTCAATGCTGTCGTTCAAGACCATGCAGCCCCGCGTGTTCCACGACCTGAGCGATGGTCTGGTGCTCTACGCACGTAGCGTGGATCGCGAGACCGGTGAGCTGGGAGAAGTTTTCGTCTCCTGGTTTGATGAGCAGGAAACCCATGTGGTGCGATCGCGGCTTGCGCACACCGAGATACTGGCGAACGGCGATCAGCAGGTGATCTTCACCGATGGCTATGAATACCGCATCGATGCGGATACCGCAGCAGATGCTGTGGTGGAGTTCGATGTCATGGGCGTCATGCTGGACAGTTCCGGAAACGTCCAGAAACCGCAGCGTCGTAAGGCCAAGAGTACAGAGCAGCTTTTGGAAGCAACGGCTTACAAAGACATTGCCGAGCTGCAGTGGCGTCTGTCGCTGCCGCTGGTTGCGTTGCTCCTGCCGCTGCTTGCCGTGCGGTTTGGACGGGTCATGCCGGGCCGCCAGGGCAACAACCGCGTATGGCTGGCTTTCGCTGCATACGTGGCGATCTTCATGCTGGCTACCCAGCTTCGCACGGCTGTGGAAAACGAACAGATGGCGCCTGAACCCGGCATGTTCACCTTGCCGATTGCCATGGCGGCGCTGTTGGTCGTGCTCGCGCTGTCCGACCGTTTTCGAAGGAGGGGGTGAGCATGGGCCTGACGCTCGGATGGTACTTTCTGCGCCGCAGCCTGTTCGCGTTTGCGCTGGTGGCAACCGTGCTGACGCTGCTGCTGTTCATTTTCGATGTGATTTCCGAGTTCGACTCGGTTGGCTCCGGTAGCTACGACGCTCTGGATGCGCTTCTGGTGGTGTGCCTTGGTACGCCCAAACGCATGGTGGAGATTGCGCCTTTCGTCTGCATGCTCGGCATTTTCTATGTCCTGGCGGAGTTCAACCGCACATCTGAGCTGGTCGCCATGCGCACGGCGGGTCTCTCCAACGTCGTGCTGGTGCGCACCTGTCTGGCGGCAGTGCTTCTGGTGCTGGCAGGCTTTGCAGTGCTCGAGTCCGCTGCTCGCACCCTCTATGCCGATGCGCTCAAGTACCGGGAGCTGGAGCGCTCGGGCCGGGTCAGCTCCGTGCGCAATCAGGGGCTGTGGTTTTACGACGCAGGCTCAATCGTCAACGTGGAAACCTCGCCGGAAGGTACCGGCGCCCGACATGTACGCATTTTCGAGCTTGCAGATGACGAGCGCCTGGGTGCTTACCTCTACGCCGATAGCGCCAGGCGCCAGGGGGATGGCACGTGGCGCCTGGAAGATGGCCGCCTCAAACGTTACGAAGAAGAGCGCATCGCGGTGATGGATTTCCAGTTCAGTGACTGGATGCCGGAGGCCGATCCGGCATCCGTGCTCCTGGACCTGCCGATGGACAGCCTGACGCTGACCCAACTGCAGAGTCAGATCGCGGAGCTGGAGCAGGAGGGCGAAGATCCCGGCCTGCTGCGCCTGCAGTTCTGGTCGCGGCTGGCGATTCCCGTCCAGGGGCTGGCGTTTGCGCTGCTGGCTGCTGTGATCTCCCTGGGGCGCTCCTTTCGTGGCGATCTGGGTTTGCGGGTCATGATCGGCGCGCTGACCGCGCTGGTGCTGTTCGTGGTGTCTCAGACCATAACCAATGCGGGGCTGGTGCTGGGCGTCGAGCCCATGGTTTCGGTGATGCTGCCGGCGCTCGGGGTCGGGGTTCTCGCGCTGGTGCTCACCCGGTACACCGCGTGACGCCGGACCTGTGTAGTTTCCACTGTTGCCTCTATCGACGCGGCACCACAGAATGCCGGCCTTCGCACCACCAGGGACAAGTGCTTGAGCAATCTGAGTGAGCGCCGCTATCAGGTCATTAAAAAATGGGGAAAAAAGCTGCTCGATCGTTTGAGCCGCACCTTTGCCGAAGAGTCGCTGATTGGTGCCGAGCCGGTTTTCGATCCGTCGATCTTTCCCTGGATCAGCGAATTTGAAACACGCTGGCAGGAGATCCGTCAGGAGCTGGAAGGGGTGCTCGACACCTCCGATCGCCTGCCTTCATTCCACGAGATCTCGCCGGATCAGAAGCGGATCTCCAAAGGCGAGAACTGGAAGATTTTTCCGTTTTACGTGTTCGGCGTGCCGCATGAAGGTAACTGCCTGAAGTGCCCCGTAACCGCTGAACTGCTCTCTGAGGTGCCGGAGCTGGAAAACGCCATGTTCTCGATACTGGCGCCCGGCTATCGCATTCCGCCGCACAAAGGCCCGACCAACGGGCTCATTCGCATCCATCTCGGGCTCGTGGTGCCGAAAGATGCGGATCGTTGCCGCATACGCGTTGGCGACCGGGAGTTCGGTTGGGAGGAGGGGCGTTGTGTGGTCTTCGACGACTACTACGAGCACGAAGTCTGGAACGATACCGACGAGACCCGCGTTGTGCTGTTCTTCGACGTCGACCGGCCCATGGATTCGAAAGGGCGGGTGCTCAACAAAATCATGATGGCGATCATGCGGCACTCGTCCTACGTGAAAGCGCCGCTGAAGAATCTGCAGAACATGGGGTGAGCCCGATCAGCTTCCCGTGCGGGTGACAGGTATCCAGTACTCGAACTCGCCGCAGTCCTTCTGCGGATCGAAACGGCCGTCATAGAGTTCGAAGTCCGGCGTGCCCGTCGTCTCGTAGCCGGACTCAGGCAGCCAACTGCCGAAGATGTATCCGACGGTGTCGAGGATGTGTGCGAGTGAGCCTTCGTGGGTGAACACGGCATACTCGGCGGCAGGTACCTCACACAGCTCAAACTCCCCGCACAGCTGCGGCTGGCTCGTTTCGACCGCAGCGTAGTAGGTGAACTCACCGGTCTGATGGTTCATGCCGTTGCACACGCCGAAAGTCGCATCACCGACTCTGCCCGGCACCTCGGCCATGAGCCCGGCGAACCGCTGCCAGAGTTGGGGGATTCTGCTCCGGGTCGTTTCATTCACCAGCAGGGACAATCCGGCGACCGAAAAAGCCGGTCTTGCTCGGAACTCCGGGCCACGAGGTATGTGGACTATGGCATCGGACATATCTGATCCCCTCTCCGTGATCGAAACTCAACCTCTTCGGCGTTTCCCCTGCCGTTCATTGCCGCGCTTGTAGTTGCCCGTGAGCCTGGCCATCAGCTGCTGCTGGGCGGCGAATTCGAGATGGGCGATTTTGCTCTCGAAGCGAACGGCGTCCTGACCCCTCAATGTGGCCGCAACCAGGCCGCCTCTGCGGATGATGTACTGACTGCCGGCTTGTTGAAAGGTGAAGCCCAGGTCCTGTTCTTCGATCATCGCCTGCCTACTTCTCGACCGGCTCATCTGAGTTGCCGCTCAGCTTGGCTTTGGCCCACCACAAGGGCGAAAGCGCGACCGCGTAAGCCTGTGCCGGCCGCATGAGGTTGGAGAGCAGCCATTCGCGATGTTTGGAACGGGTGACGTAGTGCTTGAGCTCTTTCTTCGGGCGTGAGCTGCCGGCGAAGTTGTCGCTGGTGCTCACCCGCTGAATGGCGATCATCGGGAATGTGGCGAAGACGCCGGGCAGACGTGCAAAGGCGGAGTCCAGCGTGTTGCCGATGATCCCGTGCATAGGCACCTGGGTGCCATAGGGGCGCTCATGCAGCCATTTCGCCAGCCGCGCGCTTTCGACGTAGGCGTGGGCGCAGGCCGACATGGTTTTGAGGATCCGGCGCTTGTGGAAGTAGGCGCGCAGCGGCCAGTGACCCAGATGGAAAATCATCCAGTCTTCCGGCAGCGCGTCCATGTCTGTGCCGATGCGTTTTATGCGCGCCTGGGTAAGATTGCCCACGAACAGCACGTCGTCCTCACACACCAACGTTCTTTCGAAGCCTTCTTCCATGGCGCGGGTGGCCACGGCTCTATGAGACTCCCAACTGCCCGCCAGGCCCTTCGTCGGATGCTTGAGCGGCCGGTAGAACTGCACGAGCTGGCACAGGCCCACCCTGTGGAACTCTTCTGCGGCCTGTTCGGCGCGATCATCGCGGCTCTGCAGGCAGATGCAGAAGGCTGCGTCGAGGAACGACCAGTCCAGGCGCTCCTCTGCCGGCACGCTGCCATTGCAGTAACCGCACTGCTCGTCATGCGGGCAGGGGTGGAAGTAGGCTGATGGTGCGTCGTTTGTTGCGTCGCTCATTATTCTGAATCATTGCCCTTTGTAGAGATTGTCTGGACCATACGCGCCTTCAGCAGCCGATCAGTCCGCCTATGCATCACGCACCCCCTTTTCAGCTTCGCTTCCTGGCGCCCCGTCATTGGGGGACCTGGCTGGGTATGCTGGTGCTCGGTCTGGTCGCGCTTGCGCCCTGGCGGCTGCGTGGCTGGCTTGCCGATGGGCTGGCGTTGCTGGCAGTACGCGTGCCTTCACGCCGCAGAACCGTAGCCATGGTAAACCTCGAGCTCTGTTTTCCGGAGGCTTCCGAGGCCGAACGGCAGCGCATCATGCGGGAAAGCGTGCGCATCAAATGTCATATGTTCGCAGGCTACGGCATTCTTCTGTTCGGTTCCATCGGCCGCTTGCGCAAGCGGTTCGTCGTGGAGGGTTTCGAGGTTTGCCAGGCGGCGCTGGCAGCGGGCGCGAAGTCGCTGGTGATCCTCACCCCGCACTGGCAGTGCTTTGAGTTCGGCGGCCAGGTGATGAACAGTCTCAATCCGCTCGTGAGCGTGGTGCGGTTGCATGAAGGCAACGACATGCTCGACTGGCTGGTAACACGTATGCGCACCCGAGGTGGTGCAAG
>JAUIKX010000312.1 GCA_030430515.1 Gammaproteobacteria bacterium
ATGTGATCCACAACAACGGTGGTGGGAAGCGCCGCGAAAAAGTCGTACAGATCCGGCAGCTCCTGCGACTCGAAGTAGATGACGATGTGCCAGCCCAGAGCCTTCACGCGCTCAGCGATACCCGCGAGATCATCGAAGGGCAGCGCATCCACCAGGCGCTTGACGAAGTTGAAGCGCACCCCTCGCACCCCTGCGGCATGCAAGCTTTGCAGCTCCTCATCGGAAACAGACGCACGAACGGTTGCCACTCCACGGGCGAGCCCATCCGAATGGTTCAGAGCATCCACGAGTGCCCGGTTGTCAGCACCGTGGCAGGTTGCCTGCACAATCACATTGCGGGTGAAACCCAGATGATCCCGCAGCGCCCAGAGCTGATCTTTCGATGCATCGCACGGCGTGTACTTGCGCTCCGGCGCGAACGGAAACTCATCGCCGGGGCCGAACACGTGGCAGTGCGCATCCACAGCGCCCTGTGGCGGCCTGTATGCCGGAGTGGAAGGTGACTGATGCCAGTGCAGCCAGTCCGCATCCATGGTGAAACGCTCGCTCACAGGCCGCGCGCCTTGAGCGACGCATCGAGGCGGGGATACACGCGACGGGCGTTGCCCTCGAACACTTTGTGCCGGTCGGGCTCACTGAGCTTTAGGGCATCCACATAGCGCTTCGTGTCATCGAAGTAGTAACCAGTCTGCGGGTCGATGCCCCGAACCGCGCCCACCATCTCGGAGCCGAACAGAATGTTGTCGATATCGATGACTTCGAACAGCAGGTCGATGCCCGGCTGATGGTACACACACGTGTCGAAGTAAACGTTTTTCATCACGTGCTCCGCCAGCGCCGGCTGCTTGAGCATATCGGCAAGACCGCGATAACGGCCCCAGTGGTACGGCACCGCGCCGCCGCCATGAGGAATGATGAACCGCAGATCAGGAAAGTCTTTGAAAAGGTCGCCCTGAATGAACTGCATGAACGCCGTCGTGTCGGCATTGATGTAGTGGGCGCCGGTGGGATGAAAATTGTCGTTGCAGGAGCCCGATACGTGGATCATTGCCGGCACATCCAGCTCCACCATTTTCTCGAAGAAGGGGTACCAGCTCTTGTCGGTGAGAGGACGGGAGGTCCAGTGCCCACCGGATGGGTCCGGATTCAGGTTGCAGCCCACGAAACCGAGCTCGTTCACGCAACGCTCGAGCTCTCCGACGGAGCGTTCGATGGATACGCCCGGAGATTGCGGCAACTGACACACGCCGATGAAGTGCGCAGGATAGAGGTCCACCACCCGCTTGATCAGGTCGTTGCAGGCGCGAGACCACTGCTGAGATACCGCATCGTCACCGATGTGATGAGCCATGGCCGAAGCGCGGGGAGAAAATATGGTCATGTCGGCGCCGCGTTCGTTGAGCAGCTTGAGCTGGTTCTGCTCGATGCTTTCGCGGATCTGATCGTCGCTGATGCTCGGCAGTTCAGGCAGCGCCCGGCCCGCTTCAAACGCTTCGATCTGCGCCTGGCGAAAGATCTGGTGCGGCTCAGGCGCCGTGGTGTAGTGTCCGTGACAGTCGATGATCATATCGTCCCCCTCTGCTGTTTCGTTTCGTTCGCAATCGCATCGAGCATGTCGTCGAGCGATGCGCTTGTGAGGGCCGAGCGATGCTCGGCCGCCCAACGCTGCCGTCGAACGGTGGCGTCGCTCATCCAAGGAGCAACCCCTGCCTCGCTGACGGTTTTTGCGGCTTCCTCCATCTCTTCCGCGCGGCGAGCGCCGTGCGCAAGCGACCGGGAAATCATGTAGCGGCCTTTTTCTTCCCAGTCGATACCGGGAAAGAGATTTCCAAGAGAGGCAATGACAGATGCCTCCACGCCATAGAAGCGGGCACAAAGCAGCGATTCCGCCAGCAGCGCTTCCATACCTTTGATGACAACGCTTCGGCACATCTTCGTAGCGGCCGCCTGACCGGCCGAATCCGACGCCACAGACATGGCGCCGAATCCGAGCTCTCGGCCTACCGGTAGAAAAGCTTCAGCTGTGGGCCCAGCAAGCAGCATGGGCGAGCAGCAACCTGCCGGATGAATCGGCGACATCACCGCCACCTCGACAAACTGCGCACCTGATGATTCCACCGCTCGGCCTACACACTTTTTGGTATCCGGCGAAACCGAGTTGAAATCGACGAACCAGGTGCCCTGCCCTATCGACGGCAGAACCGATTCTGCAACGGCCACCGCCTGCCCCGCCGTCACTGCCGACAGAATCACCTCGCAGCCGTCTGCTGCAGTTGCGGCGCTCTGCGCTGCAGCGACCCGGCCGGAAGGCAGCAAAGACTGGAGCGTAACGGCGGGCAATGAAGCCGGGTCGTCCAGCAGCCGATCCCAGACGGTAAGGCGTGCGTCGGTCTGTTCCAGCAGATGCTCCGCCAGCACACCGCCGACTTCACCCAATCCAAGCAAACAGATGCGCATCACCCCGTTCACGCCGGCACCATCACTTCGCCACGCATGAGCAGGCGCGCAGTGCGCAGGAGCGCCGCCCGCGAAACTTTGAACCGAGCCAGGTCTGCCGCGCTCGAGACCTCCATTTCAACGGTGAAAAACCCTGTGGGGTGCTCCACCTCCAGCTGCGAGACCCCGTCGCTGACCGCAAGGCCGCTGACTGTCTGACCCACAGACCCCGGCAACATACACGCGGTAGCTACGCTGACGGAACCGAGCACGCCGATGGCTTCATGCACACGGTGGGGAATGAACGTACGCGTATTGATCACACCGCCACTTTTCGGGGGAGAGACCAGAGACATTTTCGGCACGGTTTTAGAGGTGACATCACCCAGCTGCATCAGGCGGCCTGCCTCGAGGCGAATGGCTTCGATGCGTTCTTTCAGCGCCAGGTCCGCTTCGAGCGTTTCAGGGGCTTCGTCGCCCACCAGGCCGAAATCCGCCGCGTTGAGCAGCACGACCGGCATGCCGTTGTCGATGCAGGTCACTTCCAGCCCGGCTACCGTGTCGACGACATGGCCGGTCGGCAGCAGCGCACCACAGCTGGAGCCCGCAATGTCCAGAAAATCCAATGGCACGGGCGCTGCCGTGCCCGGAACGCCATCGATGCGCGCATCGCCCTGGTAGTTGACGGTCCCCCCCGGCGTTTCTACCCGCGCAACCGCTCTGGCACCGGTATTGACCATGAAAATGCGGACATCGGTGACCCCATCTGCCGCAGGCACGATCCCCTCCTCGATCGCAAAGGGACCGACACCAGCGAGGATGTTGCCGCAATTCTGGGCATCGCTGACTTCCGCTTTATCGACCACGACCTGGAGAAACAGGTAATCGACATCCGCATCATCGCGCGCAGATGCCGAAACGATCGCGATCTTGCTCGTCAGTGGGTGAGCGCCACCGACACCATCGATCTGCCTTTCGTCGGGAGAACCCATGGCAGCCAGCAGTATCGCATCACGCTCGACCGGATCGACGACTCGCGCACGAGCAGGTCCTTCATGAACCTGTACTCCCAACGCGGGTACCCCTCGAGATACAACACCCGCAGGGGGCGATCGATCAGCTCAACCTCCACGCCGCGTTCGTGCGCACGGAGCGACAGCGTCTTAAGCGTGTCGCCTACAAGATTGCGGACATCAAAGTCGATTGCTTCGAGCTCCAGCTTGCCCGCCTCGATCTTGGAGAAGTCGAGGATGTCGTTGATGATGTCCAGCAGCGCGTCGGCGGAGGAGAGCACGGTGCCCAGAT
>JAUIKX010000313.1 GCA_030430515.1 Gammaproteobacteria bacterium
ACGCCTCTTTCCATCCTCGCGGACGATTGCTCGCGCTGGGAGCGAGTCTGTTTGATCTGGAAACCGGATGCGAGCGAGCAGTGTTGCCATGGTCGTACTCCGCCTTCAATCCGCGATTACGGACGTTCGCCACATGGCTGTCAAGGTGTGCTCTTTGCTATGATTCGCGGCTGCTTTATGGGGATAACCAGGTATGAACATCGAATTTTCAGAACAGGACGAAGCGTTTCGAGCTGAGGTTCGAGCGTTTCTCGACGAGCACCTCACCGAAGAGATGCGCGAGGAAGCCCGCCGGTGTACCACCGTCTTTTCCGACAAGGACCTGGCGCTGAAATGGCAGCTCATACTCGCGGAGAAAGGGTGGGCGGTACCGGCCTGGCCTGAAGAGCATGGCGGCCCCGGCTGGTCGATTACCCAGAAATACATCTTTAACGAGGAGTGCGCGAAGGCCGGTGCGCCAGGGCTCATACCTCTGGGGCTGCGTATGCTGGCGCCGGTGCTGTTCAAGTACGGCACGCAAGAGCAGAAAGACTACTACCTGCCGCGCATGCTCAGCGGCGAGCACTACTGGTGTCAGGGCTATTCGGAGCCAGGTTCGGGGTCCGACCTTTCGAGCCTGAAGACCACCGCAGTAAAGGATGGCGACGATTACATCGTCAACGGCACGAAGATCTGGACCACGCATGCGCATTTTGCCGACCACATCTTCTGTCTGGTACGCACCAACCCCGACGTCAAGCCGCAGGCAGGTATCAGCTTCCTGCTCATTCCCATGGATCTGCCGGGTATCAAGGTCGATCCCATCATCACGATGGCGGCGGACCATGAGGTCAATCAGGTATTTTTCGACGACGTGCGTGTTCCGCAGAGCAACCGCTTGGGGCCGGAAAACGAAGGCTGGACCGTGGCGAAGTATCTGCTGGAGTTCGAGCGTGGTGGCGGCGCGGCGACAGCCAAGCTGAAAGTAGCGCTCGACGAGCTGAAGACGCTGGCTGCCGAAGAACACAACGGTCAGAGCCCGCTGATCGAGGAAGATTATTTCCGCGACGCGATCAGCGATATCGAAGTCAGCGTCAATGGCCTGGAGCTCATCGAGCTCATGAATCTGGAGCGGTTGTCGCGCGGCGAAAGCCCGGGAGCAAGCTCGTCGGTTCTGAAAAACACCGGCGTGGAGCTGGACCAGAGGATCTCCACGCTGCAGCTCGAAGCTGTGCAGTACTACGGTGTGCCACACGCCAACCTGATCTCGCTGAACGGCTACAGCGATCCCTGGGTTGGTCCTGAATACGCGGAAACCGTTGTTCCCCATTATCTGAACAAGCGGGCGGCATCGGTTTACGGCGGCTCCAAGGAAGTGCAGAAAAACATCATCGCCAAGGCCGTGCTCGGCCTCTGAAGCGCCGATAAAAAGCAGTTGAAAGTGGAGGTAGTATGAGCGGGTCTCGTGTAAATCGCAGCGGTCTTCAGGTGGCAGCACAGCTGGATAAGCTGGTTGCGGAACAGGTTGCCAATGGCACCGGTGTGGCGGTGGAGGATTTCTGGGCTGGACTCGCGGCCGCGCTTGACGAGCTTGGGCCGGTGAACAGGGCCCTGCTCGAAACCCGCGACGAGCTGCAGGCGAAAATCGACGCCTGGCATCTGGAGCGCAAAGGCCAACGCCCGGATTTCGCGGAGTACAAAGCGTTTCTGAAGGAGATCGGCTATCTGCGCGACGAGCCGGCGCCTTTCACCATCGAAACCGAGAACGTCGACCCGGAGATCGCCACCACCGCCGGGCCGCAACTGGTGGTGCCCGTGATGAATGCCCGATATGCACTCAACGCCGCCAACGCGCGATGGGGCAGCTTGTACGATGCCTTCTACGGCACCGACGTGCTTCCCGAAGAGCCCGGGCGGGAGAAAGGGGCCAGCTACAATCCGGCCCGGGGTGAGCTGGTGGTTGCCGAGGCTGCGAAGGTGCTCGACAGCGCGACGCCGCTCGACGGCGCGAGCCACGCGGATGTCACTGCTTATCTGATTGCAGACGACAACGGAACGCGCCGACTGCGGGCGCTCACTGCTGAAGGCGGCAACACAGGCCTCAAAGACCCGGATCAGTTCGTTGGTTTTATCGGTGAAGACGATCCCTCGTCCATCCTGCTGCGCCACAACGACCTGCACCTCGATATTCAGATCGATCCTTCACATCCGGTAGGTGCTGCGCACCCCGCTGGTGTGAAGGACGTGGTGATGGAAAGTGCGGTGACCACCATTCAGGACTGCGAAGACTCCGTCGCCGCGGTGGATGCTGAAGATAAGTGTGTGGTCTACGGCAACTGGCTTGGGCTCATGAAGGGTGATCTCGAAGAGGTCATGGAGAAAGGCGGCAAAACCGTCACCCGCCGGTTGAACCCGGATCGCGTGTACACAGGGGTCGACGGCGATGAGCTGGTTCTGCCCGGCCGCAGCCTCATGCTGGTTCGTAACGTCGGTCACCTGATGACCACAGATGCCGTCCTGGATGCTTCGGGCAACGAAGTTCCCGAAGGTTTCCTTGACGCATTCGTCACGTCCCTGGCAGCGATGCACGACCTGCAGGGTAATGGCGTGCTGCGCAACTCACGTAAAGGCAGCGTCTACATCGTCAAGCCGAAGATGCATGGGCCGGATGAGGTGCGCCTCACCATCGATCTGTTCTCCAGGGTGGAGCAGACCCTGGGGCTGCCGGCCAACACGCTGAAAGTCGGCATCATGGACGAGGAGCGCCGAACATCGGTGAACCTGCGAGCCTGTATCTATGAAGCCCGTGAGCGGGTTGTGTTCATCAATACCGGTTTCCTCGATCGCACCGGCGACGAGATTCACACCAGCATGGAAGCCGGCGCCTTCCTGCCGAAGGACGAGATCAAGGCCGAGCCCTGGATACTCGCCTACGAAGACGCCAACGTTGACTCGGGCCTCGGTGCGGGCTTCAGCGGTCGGGCGCAGATCGGCAAAGGCATGTGGCCCAAGCCCGACGAGATGAAGGAAATGCTGGCGGTAAAAAATGGTCACCCCAAAGCGGGCGCCAACACCGCCTGGGTGCCGTCACCGACCGCGGCGACCCTGCATGCGCTGCACTACCATGAGGTGAGTGTCGCGGCGGTACAGAAGGAGCTGAGCAAACGTACGCCTGCAAGCGTCGATGACATTCTGCGCATCCCGCTGCTGGATGGACGCAACCTCTCGGCAGAGCAGGTGCAATCTGAGCTGGATAACAACGCCCAGGGCATACTGGGTTACGTCGTCCGTTGGATCGACCATGGCGTGGGTTGCTCCAAAGTGCCCGACATCAACGATGTGGGCCTGATGGAAGACCGGGCGACGCTTCGCATCTCCTCGCAGCATATCGCCAATTGGCTGCATCACGGCATCGTCAGTGAAGCCCAGGTGAGGGAAACCATGGAGCGTATGGCGGCGGTCGTGGACCAGCAGAACGCGGGCGATGACGAGTATCGCAACATGGCGCCCAACTTCGATGACAGTGTGGCGTTTCAGGCGGCCTGCGATCTGGTGTTTCGAGGCATCGAGCAGCCCAACGGGTACACGGAGCCGGTGCTCCACAGACGCCGTCGCGAAGCGAAAGACCGATTTGGCGGGTAAAGATCGGTCGGTAAGAGTCGGCAGCGAAAGGGATCAGCAGGCGCCAGCCGGAACCGGTCAGCGCCTGACTTCCTCGAATACCCGGTAGTACGTTTCTTCCATGCCGATGGCGG
>JAUIKX010000314.1 GCA_030430515.1 Gammaproteobacteria bacterium
AGGCCGGCACCGCTGTGCAGAAAGCCGTGCAACGCGCCTGCATTCTGATTGCGGCGGAGCAAACCGGGGCTGCGGCCCGAGCGCTGGAGCTCACCGTTGCCTATGCCCAGGAGCGTGTTCAGTTCGGCCGCGCCATCGGCAGCTTTCAGGCGGTGAAGCATCGTCTGGCTGACATGATGATCCACGTCGAAGCGGCAATTTCAGCAGTCTACTTCGCCGCCTGCAGCGTCGACGAAGATCCGGCAACGTTGCCGGAAATGTCAGCGCTCGCAAAATCCGAGGCCTCCGAAGCGCTGTCCTTCTGTGCGGCCAGCATGATTCAGCTCCACGGCGGCATCGGCTTTACCTGGGAGCACGATGCACATCTGTTTTTCAAGCGTGCGCGGGCTTCGTCGACGCTGTTTGGCTCGGTGGCAGAGCATCGCGAGCGCATTGCCGTTCACATGGGGCTGGATGAGGAGATGAGCGCATGAAGCTGGGATTCACGACCGAGCAGGAAGCATTTCGTGCGGAAGTGGCGGATTGGCTGGAAGGTCAGCTGTCCGGCCCGTTTGCAGCGATTCGCGGCATTACCTCGCAGACCGCCATGGCGGAGGAACGCAAAGCCTGGGAGCGGGCGTTGGGCGAAGTGGGGTGGAGCGCCATAGGTTGGCCTGCGCGCTACGGCGGCCGCGATGCGGATCTTGCCCAGCAGGTGATCTTCGCCGAGGAGTATGCCCGGGCGCGTGCTCCCGGCCGCCTTGGCCATATGGGGGTAGAGCTGGCCGGACCCACCATTCTGCATTTCGGCAGCGATGCGCAGAAAGACCGCTTTCTGCCGAAGATGTCCGCGGGGGAAGAGATGTGGTGTCAGGGCTACTCCGAGCCGGGTGCTGGCTCCGACCTGTCTAACGTGCGCACGAAAGCGCGCCTGGAGGACGGCCCGAACGGTAAGCAATGGGTGATCGAGGGGCAGAAGATCTGGACCTCGCTCGCGCAGTTCGCCGACTGGTGCTTCGTGATCTGCCGCACCGAAGAAGGCTCCAGCGGTCGTGACGGGCTCTCCTATCTTCTGGTGCCCATGGATCAGCCGGGTATCGATATCCGCCCCATTCGGCAGATGACCGGTGAAGCGGATTTCAACGAAACATTTTTCGATGGTGCGGCCACCGCTGAAGAAAACGTGGTGGGCAAGCCGGGAGAAGGCTGGCGCGTTGCCATGGGCACGCTGTCGTTCGAACGGGGAGTATCCACCCTCGCTCAGCAGATGCAGTTCAGAAACGAACTCGCACAGATCGTCGATGCCGCCAAAGCCAACGGCGCGGCGGCCGATCCGCTCATCCGTCAGCGTCTGGCCAAAGCCTGGAGCGGCCTGCAGATCATGCGGGCGAGCGCGCTTCGTATGCTGTCTGAAGCGGGGACCGGCGCGCTTTCCGGTCCGGCGTTTACCTACAAGATCTATTGGGCCACCTGGCACCGGGAACTCGGCGAGCTGGCCATGGACGTGTTGGGACAGGCAGGGGAGCTCGCTCTCGGCGACAGCTATGAGTTCGATGATCTGCAGCGCATGTACATGTTCTCGCGGGCGGATACGATCTATGCGGGTACCAACCAGATTCAACGGAACCTGATTGCGGAGCGGGCGTTGGGGCTGCCGAAAGAGCCGCGCGGGACGCAGTGACGGGCGGGGGCGGAGAATGGGGTCGGAGCGAGCTAACGCACTCCGACCCGGCTGGATTCAACGGCTGATCGTGCGCTTCTTCGCCTGTTCCCGGTACTTGTCGTACTCGGCACCTGGGTAGAACTGCCGGAAGAAGTCACGAAAGTCGTTGATCGGTCCATCACCGGCGCATAGCGGCGGCGCGTCCACGTACTTCTGTCGGTCCCACACGACCTTGTCCTGGTCGAGCTGTTTGCAGATGTCTTTGATGATGGCTTTGGCCACGCCGCCGTTTTCACCCTCGCGGTCGCTCTTGAGCTGCGTGAACGCGAAACGGATGTGGGTGACGTCGCGGGAGATCGGCGTGACGCCGCTGATCAGCAGGGTTTCACAGATGCCGGTGAAGCGGGTCCAGGGTTGTCCGGAGCCGTCCACGCCGTACGCGATGGTGCCATCGACCATGCCTCTCGGCGTGCCCATCTTGGCGTGTACTTCCGCGGTTCGACGGTGGCCGTCGAAAGTAATGTCGTAGTTGGGGTTGCCGGCCACGCCGTGGATGTAGAGGAAGTGCGCCGCGTCGGCGCCGTTCTCCGCGATGGTCTGCATGGGGCCGTAGACGATCCATTCGTGCTTTTCGTAGTCTGTCCAGTCTGGATGACCGACCTCTTCGAACGTCTGCAGCTCGTACAGCGGCTCTACGTTGTCCGGGTGGTACCAGCACCAGACGAACCCGTTCACTTCAGCGGCCGGGTAGGAGCGCTCGCAGGCCGGTTTCTTCATTTTCGGCGGAATGCTCTTGGAGTAAGGGATCTCCTGTACCGAGCCGTCGCCTTCCATGCGCCAGGAGTGGAACGGGCACTCGATCATGTTGCCGGTGACTTTGCCGCCGTAACCCAAATGTGCGCCGAGATGTGGGCAGTAGGCGTCGAGGATGCGCGGTTGGCCGTCTTCACCGCGCCAGACGACGAGCTCCCGCTCGAAGTATCGCAGGGTCTTCACTTCGCCCACCGCCAGCTCGTCGCTGTAGCACATGGCGAACCAGCCGAACGGTATCGGCAGGTCGATGTTGCGCTCTTGCGGGCTGCGCAGGTTGTCCACCTCGCCCACGCGCCAGGCTTTCAGGTCGTCGCCTTTGAGGCCTTTGAGTTGCTCCCATACCAGTACTGGTGCGGTTCTCGCATCTTCGATGGCTGCTTCGCTCATATCTGCTCCTTACTGTTCGTTCAGGCCGAATACCCGGCGGGCATTGCCGCCAAGGAACTTGCGCCACACCGTTTCGTCTTTGAACGGCACATTCGGCAGGTCTTTGAAAATACGTTCCAGCGACAACCCCATCGGGAAGTAGCCGGCGTACATGATTTTGTCGGCGCCACGGGTATTGGCGTAATCGACGATGGCTTTCGGGTAATGTTTGGGCGCGAAGGCGCTGGTGGAGTAGTACAGGTTCGGCCATTTCAGCATGAGCTTCACCGCCAGGTCCTCCCAGGGCTCGCCGCCGTGACGCATGATGAATTTGAGTTCCGGAAAGTTGTAGCAGACCTCGTCGACCAGCTCCATGCGCTGCGGTGCCATGGGCACGCGCGGCCCTGGCACGCCAACGTTGACCAGCACCGGAATGTCGAGCTCGCAGCACGCGGCGTAAACCAGCCACATGCGCCGGTCGTCGATTGGAACCTGAGGGTTGCAGCCACAGGGGAAGACGGTGACGGAGCTGATGCCGAATTCGGCGTGCGCACGCTTGATGGCGCGCACCGTTTCCATGCCGCCGTTTGGATCCACCGAGAAATCGAACATGAAGCGGTCAGGATGATTGAGCCGCGCACTTTCCGCTGCTTCCGAGCCTTCGAAATAGCCGACCAGCGCCTTGTCGATATTGTATTTGTCCATCTCTGAGACGACGAATCCCACGGCATCGTCGGTGGCGTCCAGCTTCGGAATGTCGCGGAACATGTACTGGGCTGGCATCTTGAACATCTCGATGCTCTCACGGTCTTTCAGAAGCGGCCGGAACGATTCGTACCATTCCGTATTTTCTTCGCTGACGGGGATTCCCATCATCAGATCGATCACCCGTGCGTCGGT
>JAUIKX010000315.1 GCA_030430515.1 Gammaproteobacteria bacterium
GCGCCGACGAGATGGTGGCGCTGCGAGAGCGGATCGGTCGGCTGGTCGCCGGTCCCATCGTGCGCCATGTGGATCGGCAGAGCGCCAGCTTCTGGATGGCGCTGCAGCTCGTGCTGCCGAGCAGTTTGGCGTACCGTTCACGCTGTCGACCATGTCCATCTGCAGCATCGAAGCCGTTGCGGAGGCAGTGAGCAAGCCCTTCTGGTTTCAGCTCTATGTCATGCGCGACCGGGATTACATCGCTCGCCTGATACAGCGTGCCGCCGCGGCGCAATGCTCGGCGCTGGTGCTGACGGTTGACCTGCAGATCATGGGCCAGCGTCACAAGGATATTCACAACGGCCTGTCGACGCCGCCGAGGATCACGCCGAAGTTCCTCCTCGAGATTGTCAGAAAGCCGGCCTGGGCCATGCGTATGCTGGGCACCTCCAACCGCGGTTTCGGCAATGTGGTGGGGCATGTCCCCGGTGTCGAAAACCTCAAGTCCCTGGGCGCATGGTCTGCGCAGCAGCTCGACCCGAGCCTCACCTGGGAGGATGCGGCATGGGTTCGGGATCAGTGGCAGGGCAAGCTCGTGATCAAAGGCATTATGTGCGAGGAAGACGCCAGGCTCGCGGCCGAACTCGGTGCCGACGCCATTGTGGTGTCGAATCATGGTGGCCGGCAGCTGGACGGCGCGCCTTCCAGCATTCAGGTGCTGCCCGATATTGTGCGTGCGGTTGGCAAGTCCACCGAAGTCTGGGTAGATGGCGGCATACGCTCAGGTCAGGATGTGCTGCGCGCCATTGCGCTCGGCGCAAAGGGTACGATGATTGGTCGCGCTTTCCTCTACGGTCTGGGAGCTGGAGGAGAGGCCGGCGTGACCCGTTGCCTGCAGATTATCCGCAACGAGCTCGACCTCACCATGGCGTTCTGCGGCGTCACCGATATCAACGCCGTTACGTCGGACATTCTTTACCGCTAGTCGATGCTCAACTGCGAGCGGTGGTAGCGCAGCACGATGTCCGGGTCGGGAGAGAGATGTGTTCTCGGATCGTCTTTGCCGTCGTAATCGAGCACGCTGAGTACGTGCCGCATGCTCTCCAGGCGTGCCTGTTTCTTATCGTTTGCGCGCACGATCACCCAGGGTGCGTAGGAGGTGTGCGTGCGGCTGAACATGTCTTCCTTGTACTTCGTGTAGATGTCCCAGTGTTCCTGGGCGAGTTCGTCCACGGGGCTGATCTTCCACTGCTTGAGCGGGTCGGTGCGGCGTGACTCGAACCGGTCTGCCTGCACGTCCTTCGAGATGGAGAACCAGAATTTGACGATCTCGATGTTGTCTTCGTAGAGCATGTGCTCGAACTCCGGTACCTGCTGCAGAAAGGTCTGATACTGCTTGTCTGTGCAGAAACCCATGACCGGTTCCACAACTGCTCGGTTGTACCAGCTGCGGTCGAAGAAGGTGATTTCACCCGGGTCGGGCAGGCGCTCCACGTAGCGCTGGAAGTACCACTGGCCTTTCTGCACGTCCGTGGGTTTGTTCAGCGCGACGACGCGGGCGCTGCGAGGGTTCAGATGCTCTATGAAGCGGCGGATGGTGCCGCCTTTGCCGGCCGCGTCGCGGCCTTCGAAGATGATGCAGAGACGGCGGCCCTGTAGCTGTACCGAGCGCTGCAGCTTCACGAGTTCGATCTGCAGTTTCTCCAGCTCCTGCTCGTAGCGCAGCTTCACCAGTGCCTTGTTGACGTTGACGTTTTTGGTGCTCAGCAGCTGCATCAGACCTTTGCGCGTGTTGACGGCGTCCAGATCCTCCGGGCTCAGCTGGGCGTTCTTCTTCAGGGTTTTGCCGAGAATCTTCTCTTCCTGAGTGAGCTTGGTTGCTTTGTCCTTGCGTACGCTTGCTGGTGAGTTGCTACCGTTTCCAGGTTGCGCGTTTGGGGATTGCTGTGCGCCTTCGCTCATGGGTTTCCTCTACTGCAGAATCTTCAGGTGAACCGGTTACTCTACCGGCTCACCGAGGCGCCTGTGGCTGTGGATATCCCGTATTGTCTAGCGCAACTGCACACCTGAAGCGGCGAATGTGTCACAACGGGCCACATCACCTGTATCGAAGCCGGTGCGGAACCACTGCATGCGCTCGCGCGATGAACCGTGGGTGAACGACTCCTTGCGCACCGGCCGGCCTGCGCGGCGTTGCAGGGTATCGTCGCCGATGGCGCTGGCCGCTCGAAGTCCTTCCTCAACATCTCCTGCTTCGAGGAGATCGCGTCGATTCTCCGCGTAGTGTGCCCAAACCCCGGCATAACAGTCGGCCTGCAGTTCCACCAGCACCTGGATGGCGTTGGCGTCCGTCTGACGCATTCGTGCTTTCATGTTCTGCGCTTTGCCGATCGTGCCCGTGACCGTTTGGATGTGGTGGCCGACTTCGTGGCCGATCACATAGGCCTGGGCAAAGTCGCCCGGCGCACCCAGGCGCTCCAGCTCGCTGAAGAAGCTGAGGTCGAGGTACAGCTTACGATCCCCGGGACAATAGAAAGGTCCGCTGGCTGCGCTACCCTGGCCGCATGCGGTGGGGTAGGAATGGGTGAACAGCACGAGCTGTGGCTCGGGATACCTTGATCCGGCTTCGCGAAAGAGCCGCCCCCAGGTTTCTTCGGTATCTGCCAGCACCACCTTCATGAACTCGGCAGCTTCATCATTTACGGTTGGACCACCCCCGGCTGGCGAGCCGTCGCTGGATGAAGGCACCTGCACGACGGGCCCGCCACCGCCGCCGCCCATCAGCAGCGAGATGATCTGCATGGGATCGGCGCCCATGAGAAACATGACGATGGCGATGATAATGCCCGTGGTGCCGAGGCCGCCGCCGATTTTGATGCCCCGGCCCCGCGCCGGAGCCCTCTGGCCTCTTGCGTCGATGACGTTCCGGCTTTTACGCCGTCCTTTCCAGTCCACCATCAGTCGAGCTCCACGGCGCAGTCGAGATTCTGATCCACAAAGCTAGTGGAGATCTCGAGCTGTCGGGCAATATCGTACAAAGCCATTTTGCTCGCTTCACAGGGCTTGTGTCCTGCTCGTGCGATGCAAACCAGGTCGCGTACCACCTGCATGGCCTGAGGCAAGGATGCTTTCTCTTTCACCTGCGCCAGCCGCTCCGGGAGTTCGCGGGCGATCTTGTCGATGTCCAGCTTGTCGGAGTAGGACCGGTCGCCAAAGAATTTTTCGAACACCTCGATCTCCTCCTCGGAGATCGTTCCGTCGGCTGCTGCGACGACGATGGCGCCGGCGAAGAGCAGGCGGCGCATGGCTTCCGACACGTCTGTTCTGGCTTCCAGATAGCTTGGCTCCATGAGGCTCATTAACCCCTGCACGCCAACTTCCAGGTCGTTGACCGAGTGGCCGCCCGGCCGGGCCAGTTCTGATTCATCGAAAAGCTTCAGCGCCTTTACCCGCAGCGGCGAGAACGGGTGGGTGAGGAACCAGTCGCCGGTGGGCGCGCCCTGGCCGGGTTGGGCATCTTCGAGCTGCATTTCATCCACCTGCTGCATGAAGTCCTCGAGGCTGAACTCCGCGTAGCCGCCTGATAGCCCGGAAGCGAGTTTGAAGAGGCTGTGCGCGACGGATTCGAGGTCCTGGGCGCAATAAGCGCCGGCGCGGTCTGCTGAGACTTCGGCGTAACGGGACCAGCTGGTCAGCTCCAGCGCGAGCTTTGGGCTCGGTCGGCTCTGGCCGCGCAGGATG
>JAUIKX010000018.1 GCA_030430515.1 Gammaproteobacteria bacterium
GCACTTCCATGGCCTCATTGGTGAAACGCGTGCCCGCCTCACCCTCGGGTTCTATCTCTTCGTGCTCGTAGTCGTTGAAACCAGCACGAACGTTCATGCTCTGGAGCCAATCTCCATCGATGCTGAGACCCAGCTCGAAATCGACGCGGGTCTGCTCCATTTCCAGGGTCGGCGTGCCTTCCTCGTGGTCTTCTTCACCTTCTTCATGTTCTTCCTCGTGGCCATGCCCATGGCCGCCAGGCAGACCATACTCTGCTTCGATGCCGCTGACGGACAGGCCGACAAACCCCCAGTCGTCGATCAATGAGGCACCTACCGCAAAACTGTCCGACTCAAACGCACTCCCGTGCAGAGTGCCGCGCACTTCTTCCTCGTGTTCTTCTTCCTCATGCTCCTCTTCTTCGAGCGCACGCAACCCTGCCGACTCAACGAAGCCGGGAATGTCGTAGTCATCACCGTCTTTCCAGGAAAGGTCTGCATGCCAGGCGAAGCGACCCTTGCCGCCGTTCAGTTTCAACGCATTGGAAAAACCGTCGACGTTTTCGTCGTAGCGGGACTCGAGCCCACCGACCAGACGATCTGTCGGAACATCGTGGGGTATACGGCCTGTGTGAACATCGACCACGCCACCAATGGCACCGGAGCCGTAGAGCAACGTGCTGGGCCCCTTCAACAGCTCAATACGTTCTGCAATGAACGGATCCACCGCAACCGCATGGTCTGCGCTGGTCACCGACACATCCAGCGTATCGATGCGATCCTCCATGATCCGCACACGCGGCCCGCCCAATCCGCGTATTACCGGCCTCCCGACCGCCTTACCAAAACGGGCAGATTGAACACCCGGCTCGAGCGCAAGCGTTTCTCCGATATTCGCACCGAGCTTCTCGTGAAGCGCATTACCTTCGAGCACAGTGGACGCCTGGGACAGGCCCTCTGCGGATAGCGGATGCGCATAGACAATGACTTCTTCAATTTTCTTCGCATCTTCGGCGAACGTGGGCGATGCACAAACGAGCAGCGCCGCTACGGCTGACTTTTTCAAAATAATCCCCTGATCGTTCCACGGCGCAGGCTGAGAGCCGCGCCAGTTAGCGTTTTAGCGTGTGGATATCAGGATCGGGGTGGTGCTCGGCCCAGGTACGCACGATAGGCGTATCGGCACGACGGCTCGACCAAGTCGGCATCAGCACACCGCGTGAGCTCATGAACGGCAGAAGGTGCCGATGGGAGGCCGGTGGTGTTAGGCGTGTGATCGGTGTGCGTGCAAAGCTCACAGGCCTGCACATCGTCGCCGGAGACATGAAGGTGTTGCTGAGCAAACGCCTGCCCGGCGAGAACGCCGAGCAGAACGAGCAGCAGAAAAGACCGCTGCAGGAAATTTGCGTTTGCTTTAGCCATCTATCAATTTTCTGCCCACCAACACCCTACGTCAAACGACGGGCTCACCGATACGCAGCAGCTGCTTGCCCAGGTTCTTGCCTTCGAAAAGACGCAGGAACGTCGCCGGCGTGTTCTCGAAGCATTCCTGAATGTCTTCGGCGTGCTTGAGCTTGCCCTCGTCGATCCAGCGGCTGAGCTCGGCCATCGCTTCTCCCGCACGGTGGAAATAGTCGATGAGGATGAACCCTTCCATGCGGCAGCGACGGATCACCAGCTGCATGTAGTTCTTCGGCCCCGGCGGCAGCTCTTCCTCGTTGTACTGGGAGATACCGCCACATAGTACGATGCGGCCGTTCTGCGCCATATTCAGGAGCGCTGCATCGAGAATGTCGCCGCCCACATTGTCGTAGAAAATATCGATGCCCTTCGGGCACTCCTCACGAAGGCGCGCCTGCACATCTTGGGATTTGTAGTCGATGGCTGCGTCGAAACCGAGCTCGTCAACGAGCCATTTGCACTTCTGCTCACCGCCGGCGATGCCGACCACCTTCGAAGCGCCTTTGATCTTACCGATCTGACCGGCAACGGAGCCGGTCGCTCCCGCCGCTCCGGAGACCACGATCACATCGCCCTCTTTCGGCTCGCCGATATCGAGCATGCCGAAGTAGGCAGTGAGTCCGGTGCCGCCAAGCGCGCTGAGGGTGAGTACGGGATCGATGCCTTCCGGCACCTTGCCGATGCGCCCCATGATGCCGGGCTTGCCATCGGAGATAGCGTACTCCTGCCAGCCGAACATGCCGCTGACATAGTCTCCAACCGCATAGTCGGCATTGTTTGATTCCACCACCTGGCCAACGGTGCTGGCGCGCATGACCTCGCCAATCTGCACCGGCGGTACATAGCTTTTCACGTCGTTCAGCCAGCCACGCATGGCCGGCTCAAACGCCAGGTAAAGATTGCGGATCAGAAACTCACCGTCTTCGATGTCGCGAAGCGGCTCGTCCACGCGCTCGAAATCCGATTCCTTCACCATTCCCACCGGCCGTGACTTGAGCCGCCACTGGCCGTTTACTCTGTTGGACATGACATACCCCAATGAAAATATCGATGTGTAAGTGTGCGCTCCACGTCCGACCGGTTCAATTTGCCGATCCGGCGCACTGATAGCTTACTTTACATTCTGTTTTCATCGCTTACCTCGTCTCTATATCGCCCGCACTGCGGATTCGTAGAATGAAAGTCCTGTGCAGCAACGTCACCCAAAGCGATTCTGGGGTTCGCAGGGTGGCGGTACAGAACCCGGACCGGCTCCGCCTCCCCGGGGCCGGAGATGGCCCGACAACGGCCTTCCGGGATATCCAATCGGCAACGGACGGCCGATTGAACTTCTTAGAAGGTAGACTTCGTCCGCATGACGGGCGCAACGACAGAACAGCAACGCATCGGCTCGCTTGACGAGCTTCGTGGCTTCGCGCTGCTCGGTATTCTTCTGCTCAACATTCTGGGCTTCGGTCTGATCTCTTCTGCGTACTTCAACCCGCTGGTAGGCAGTGAACCTCACATAACGGCGAATCTGGTCGTCTGGGGCAGCGTCGATCTGCTCTTTGAAGGGGCCATGCGAGGTCTCTTCTCTATACTTTTCGGCGCCGGAGTCGTGCTCTTCAACGACGCAGCCCGAGGCAGAACCGCGGGCCTGCACTACGCTCGCATGTTCTGGTTGCTGATCTTCGGATTGGCTGACATGTTCCTGCTGCTATGGGTCGGCGATATCCTACTCACCTACGCCGTCGCGGGTATGCTCCTCTACCCGGCACGCAATGCCTCGCCCAGCAGGCTGCTCGGGTGTGCGGGTGTTCTGCTTTTGATTCTCACCGCGATGACCGCTGGTACCGGCTTCGGTCTGAACCTCGCCTACCACGCATCGCAGACTGGCGACCCGACTGAACTCGTGCAGACCTGGCAGGAATTCGAAGCTGGATTCAACCAGAGCCAGGAGTCCATCAACGCAGAACTCGCCGCGCGGCGCGGCAGTTTGAGCTCCGCCTTCGCCTTCAACCTGCAGCAGAGCCTGAACACCCTGCTGTTCGTCGTGCCTGTCTATATGTTGTGGGATGCGCTGTTGATGATGCTGATCGGCATGGCGCTCATGAAGATGCGCATTCTGGACGCCAGCCGCAGCACGACCTTCTATGCTCGCATGATGCTGATCGGCTTCGCTGTGGGCCTCTGTGTCAACGCCATGGAAGTGCACAAGGTGATCGCGGGAGGCTTTCATATTCTCGACACTTTCGGCTACGCACAGTGGAGCTATCACCTGGGCAGGGGTGCCGTCTCGTTCGGCTATCTCGGCCTGCTGCTCTACATCTGCCGCATGGGGGTATGGGAAGGATTTCGCCGACGCCTCGCTGCCATCGGCCGCATGGCACTGACAAACTATCTCATGCAATCTCTGATCGGCATGCTGCTTTTTTCCGGCGCTGGCTTGGCGCTGGTGGGAAAGTTTCAGCGCTGGGAACTGCTCCTGGTCGTAGCCGCCATCTGGGCTCTGCAGATCGGCTACAGCACCTGGTGGCTCGAGCGCTACCAGCAGGGACCGGCTGAGTGGTTCTGGCGCAAGCTGACTTACGGAAGATCGCGGTTGAGACGCAGCCCGGCAACCTGACGGGGCAGATTGCCGGCTCGCCTGGCCTTCTCGTAATGCTGATGTGCCCGACGCTCGATCTGAGAGAGAAGCGCCGTGTGCTCCCGCAGTACCTCTCTGAGCGGTGCATCGAAATAGCTGCGCAGAAATCTCAGCACGTCGCGTCGGGTGAGACCGATGTCGAATGTCGAAAAATACAGCCCCCCCAGATCGCGGACCAACCAGCGCCAGGGCACCCTGCTTCTGATCTGGGCGCGGTGCAGATCGATGAGGTGGATCGGTACGTGCTCTGCATTTTCTCTGGTCAGGCCTTCATCACTGCACACGAGAAAGTGGCAGATATAAAAGTCGCGATGATTGATGCCCAGACCGTGCATGATCTGCGCCATTTCAGCGACGCGACGGATGAGCGCATGCTTCGTTCCAGGCGCGGGCGGATCTTCAATCCAGGTCAGGCAGATCTCTTCGAGGCTGTACGAGGGAGACAGGTCATCGGTCACGAGGAACGAGCGCCTTGCAGCAGGATTCCTGCCCCGCACGCCGAAACCAGCCACCGGCAGTGTTGCGACACCAGCCTCCGTCAGATCGAGCACAGCCCGATACTCGTTCTCCGCCCCGAGCACAGGCGCTTTGCCAACGAGGAGGTTCTTGAATATCTCCGCCCAGCCGACCCCGCCATGACGCTTGATGAAATATGAGCGACCGTCGATCCCCACGCGCAGAGTCTGTCGTTGCGCAACGTCGCGCACCACCTCACCCGAGAGCGCAAATGCCAGCTCGAATGGATCCTTACCCCGCCAGATTTCAGCCAGATCTTCCCGAAGAAACAGTTGCTCCACGGCAAACCGCTACAACATGTCGTACAACGGATCGTCCGGAAAGCGCGCTCCCCGAGCGAGCCCATCAAACGGGCGACCGGTGGAGATGGCGGTTGCTTCAGTATTCTGGTTCCAGTCCATCAGCACCTGGCGGTGTCTGATCTTCCAGACATCATCTCGTTTTTCGAAACGATCGAGATAGCGACCGATATACGTCATCTCCGTTTCGCCCTCTATGTAATGATAGGCGGTCACGTAAGTTTCCACCTCTGCGGCGAGGTCCCGTACGCGCGGACAGAAATTCGTAATGGTGTGCTGCGTAGCGGAGTATTTGACGATACTGCCGGGCAGCACGGCACAGAACTCATGAGCATTGCCGTTGAAGCTGCCGTAAGCCACCGTCGCATCCGGCCAGTAGCAGGCTTTCAGAGTGTCCTCATCCGCCCGATCCACACCACGGCAATGATGTGTCAGCACCTCATAGATCGCCCAGCGATCTGCCATTTCAGCCGGATTCGGCACCTTTCCAATTTCCATGCAATTCTCCTGCGCGCTCTTCTGCCAACCAGTAGCATTGTAGATGGAAGTGGCTATCATCGCGCGATGCAACGCCCCGCCATTACAGCCCTGCTCACCTGTCTTCTGATCTCTACGGCGCACACGGCTGATGACGCCGTGGTGTCGCTGATCGTCGAAAACGATGTCATTACCGGAACAGACCGCCATTACACCAGCGGGGTGCTGCTTTCTTACGTGAGCGGCCTCGACGAAGGCCCACCCGGAGCTGAGAATTTCGGTCGAAAGCTGTTTTTCATCGATGACGACGACCAGATGCACGTGGGATTCTCGTTAGGCCATGAGATTTATACCCCCAAAGACATCAGCAACCCGGACCTGATCGTCGACGACCGGCCCTATGCCGGGCACCTCTACGGTGCCGTGGACTTCACCATCAGCGATGACTATGAGCTCTCCACCTGGCGCATCAACATGGGCATCGTCGGCCCTTCCGCCAGAGCGGAGGATATTCAGAGCGATCTGCACAGAGAGATCGGCAGCCCCATTCCCAGAGGCTGGGAGCACCAGCTCGACGATGAGTTTGCGTGGGGCCTGATGTACGAAAAGCAGTGGCAATGGCGACCGAGAAAAAACACCAGCTTTCTGCCGCACGCGGGGGTATCGATCGGCAACGTATCCACCCACGCGACCGTTGGCGCGATGTTCCGGGTTGGGCGAAACCTGGACGCCGACTACGGTCCGCCGCGCCTTCGCCCGGCGCTGCCGGGCTCACTGTTCTTCAAACCCGACGGCGACGGCACGACCTGGTATTTCTACCTGGGCGTCGACGGCCGATACGTCGCCCAGAATCTTTTCCTGGACGGCAACACCAGCAAAGACAGCCATTCCGTCTCCCGCAAAAACTGGGTGGGCGACTTTCAGGCGGGGTTCGTCATCAACAACCGGCGCCTGCGCCTGGCGTACTCCCACGTCATCCGCTCGAAGGAGTTCGAAGGGCAGGATGAGCGCAGCCGTTTCGGTTCGGTCACCCTGGCCGTGAGGATCTAAGGAACCTTTGAATCACCGACAAACTGAGCAACGTAGGCAGTACGGCCATCGGGATCGATGACGCTGCCTTCATAGGCATGCAGGCAGCGAAGACTGGAGCAGGCGGCAGACAGTTCTCCGGGTGCGGCGCGAAAGCGCCCCCCTCGCGGACCGACGCCTTCTTCCGACCGCAGCAGAACCTCCGCAATCAGCCTGCCTCCGGGCGCCAGATGCTCAATCAGATCCGGCATCAGCCGGAGATTCAGGTAACGCACGACAACAATCAGATCGTAAAGACCGAGCACTTCCGGGAGCCCATCGTCCAGATCCCAGTGAACGGTCCGAATCTCGTGATTGCTTTCCCGGGCCCTCTCCAGCCCCACCACAGAAACATCAAGCGCCAGCACCTCGAAGCCATGGCGGGCAAGAAAATCTGAGTTGCGCCCCGCACCAGCCGCTACATCGAGCGCGTGCCCCCCCTTCGAAGGCGCCCACGATTCCACAAGCACGCTCGGGTGCGTGCGTTCGCCATAGGCACCGGCAGCAAACCGTTCATCCCAACGATTCTGATCTTCACGGCTCATGAGGGCATTAGACCGCAAGGCTGTGCACCGGGAAATAGGCGGGTGTAAGCTCGGCACAGAAGTTATTCCTAAAGGGAGCCTGGCAATGCGCTACAACAACATCCTCGAGACCATAGGCAATACCCCGATCGTACGTGTGAATCGATGTGCTCCGGAGCACGTGGACATGTACGTAAAGGTGGAATCGTTCAACCCTCTCGCCTCGGTCAAGGATCGACTGGCCTACGCCGTTATCAAGGACGCCCGCGACAGCGGTGCGCTCAAGCCGGGCCAGACCGTCGTTGAAGCCACGTCCGGCAATACCGGCATCGCGCTGGCCATGGTGTGCGCGGCGCTAGGCCATCCGTTTGTCGCCACCATGGTAGAAACGTTCTCCATCGAACGGCGCAAGATCATGCGGGCACTCGGGGCCAAGGTCATTCTCACCCCGGCGGCGGAACGCGGCAGCGGCATGGTGCGGCGGGCGACCGAACTCGCCGAGGAGCACGGCTGGTTTCTCGCCCGGCAGTTCGAAAATCCCGCCAATCCGGCCTATCACGCACAGACCACCGGGCCGGAAATTCTGCGCGACTTCGCCGGCGACAGGCTCGACTACTGGGTGACGGGTTGGGGCACCGGCGGCACGCTTTCCGGCGCTGGTAGAGTGCTGAAAGCCGCACGGCCCGATCTGAAGGTCGTTGCCACGGAGCCTGAGCAAGCTGCATTGCTGTCCGGCGCGGAGTGGAGCCCACACAAGATCCAGGGCTGGACGCCGGACTTCATCCCTGGCGTGCTGGATCGCGAAGTCGTCGACATGATTCAACCGGTCGGCGACCAGGAGGCAGTCGAAACCTCGTTGAAGCTTGCGCAGAACGAAGGCATTTTCGTGGGCATCTCCGCAGGCGCCACCTTTGCGGCTGCACTGAAGGTCGCGGAAACCGCGTCGCCAGGCTCAGTCATTCTGGCCATGCTGCCCGACACTGCAGAACGTTATCTGTCAACGCCACTGTTCGAATCGATCAACGAAGGGTCGGACGATGAATGGCTAGAAAGCCTCTAACAGGCTGCTGAAAAGTACAGGAAATGCTTTTTCAGGGCCCTGCTAAGGCGGCAAAGGTCAGGTTGACCACCAGTGCAGCCAGCAGCAGCGCGATCAGCGTGTTGCGTGTTTTTGCATGCATCATTTTTTAGTACCGGTGAGAACTGCAGACCAGTCTGATCCTTCTACAGAGCCATTTCTGTCAGGCAGACGACATTGAAGACAAATTGAGGAGCCAGCCATGATCGATGTTTTCGCAACCGCCACCGAGCACCTGAAGCACCTGGCTGCCGGCGATTACACCGCCGCAGAATTGCTGGCGGCTCACAAAGCGCAGGTCGAAGCTCACGACAAAGACATCAACGCAATCGTATGGCAGGCGCCCGATGCGGAGCAGGCCGCACAAGCGCCACCTTCAGGCCCCCTTTGCGGCCTGTCGATGACGGTCAAAGAGGCCTATAACGTTGCCGGCTCTCCAACAACCTGGGGCATACCGGACTTCGCTAACAACGTAACCGATACAGACGCGCTGGCCGTTCAACGTATCCGGTCTGCAGGAGGCATCGTTTTCGGCAAGACCAACGTACCGCTGGATCTGGCCGATCTGCAGAGCTACAACGACATCTACGGGCAGTGCAACAACCCCTGGAACCTCGAACGCTCTCCCGGCGGTTCCTCCGGAGGCTCGGGTGCCGCACTCGCCTCCGGCTACACCGCACTGGAAATGGGCTCCGACATCGGCGGATCCATCCGCACCCCCGCCCACTTCAACGGCGTCTTCGGTCACAAGCCAACCTGGGGTCTGGTCCCCGGGAGAGGCCATGCTCTGCCAGGCATGCTGGCAGAACCGGACATTGCGGTGATCGGCCCTATGGCCCGCTCAGCATGGGATCTGGAGCTTCTGCTCGACGTCGTCGCGGGGCCAGACGAGTTCGAGCCTGGCATTCGTTACGAACTTGCGGGGCTCAAGGACCTTGAAGGCCTGCGCGTAGCGGTGTGGGCGAACGATGACTTCGTACCCGTTTCAAAAGATGTCGAAGAAAGGGTGCGCCAGACCGGTCAGATGCTGGCCGACGCCGGCGCCACCGTAAATGAAGACGCTCGCCCTGCGTTTACCGCAGCCGAAAGCAACGCGGTCTACCAACCGCTGCTCTGGTCTTTCATGTCTGCGGGCATGCCCGACGAGCTTTTCAACGAGCTGCAGGGCAAAGCCCTCAACCTGCCGCCCGATGCCAACGACCGCGAATCACGGATGTTGCGTTACAGCACCCTGCCCCACCGGGAGTGGGTTCAGCTGCACAATGCCCGGGAGCAGCTGCGCTGGGCATGGCACGAGTTCTTCCAGGAGTACGATGTGGTGCTCGCACCGCAAACACCAACCTCTGCGTTTCCCCACGACCACTCACCGATGGGCGAACGCGTGCTCATGGTGGACGGCAAACCGCAGCCGTACTTCGATCAGGTTTTCTGGGCAGGCCTTGCCGGAATCGCCAGACTGCCATCCACCGTCGTACCCACCGGCCCGGACGCCGAAGGGCTGCCCATCGGCGTACAGATTATCGGCAACGCCTTCAGCGACCGGTTGACGATCCAGGTAGCGCAGCAGCTCGAGGAAAGAGGCTGCAGGTTCGTACGTCCACCCCGCTTTGGCGGTTGAGGCGCACACCTTCCGGAGACTCTGGCCATAGGCCCCGCCAACGCCATGCCTGCAACATGCAGGCATGGCACTACTATTCGCAATCGCACTGAGCTTCATAGCAGGCGGCAGCCACATCTACCGTTGCGAGGTAGCCGACGGCCCGCCGCTGTTTTCTGACCTGCCCTGCCGGGGCGGTACGTTGGTGGAAATCGCCACAGGTAGCGTCGTCTCCATGACCCCACTGACGCCCCAGGAACGTGAGAGGCTCGCAGCGCTATCGGATAGCAGCGAAGCGCGAGCAGCCGATCGTCGTCGCGCCCGGAAACAGGCACGCGCACTGAGCCGCGCTGAAGCAGAGCAGAAGAGAAAACAGTGCACAGGCGCTCGCAGCCAGTTGAGGGCGCTAGAGGTGCGCAGACGCAAGGGCTACTCCCTGGCAGAAAGCGTGAAGATGGCGAGGCTCACCGACGCGCTCAAGGAAGCCGTGCGGGCAAACTGCTGATCCGTTTCAGATGCTGAGGATTCGCTCAGCCGTCCATGACTTGGGTTCGCAACGCCTGCTGACGAACTCCTGCATCGCCCTCTGCACCGCCGCATTCGCGGGCGTTGCGACTCCGTGCGCCTCACCGAGAGCAACGATTTCACCGTTGAGGAAGTCCGTTTCTATACTGCCGGCGCCGCGCGCCACACTCTGCCAGGTGGAGCCCCCCTGGTGCGGGTATTCGGGTACATCGGCCATGCGCATGCCAACGTCCATACGCTTTTTGAAATCTTCGCTCGAGGCGCAAAGCAGGCCGGCCGCTTCGTAGCAGGCCAGGGCTTCTTCCCGAAGCTGACGAAGCAAAGGCTTGGCCGCCCCGATATCGCACATGGCTTCGACTGCATTGCCCAGATTCATGAGGAGCTTGGCGTACTTCCAACGCATCGCACAATCATCTGCCCTGCAGCTGAAACCCGCCCGCTCCATGTCTGCGGCAATGGTATCGACGATCGCGTCCGTCCCATCCGGGTACAGGCCACAATCCATCACCCCCCTGATGCCTTCGTTGTAGGTCACCACCAGGCCGGGCTCCAGGTGGGTCGCTGGCAGCACCACCAGCATGGAAACTACCCGCGCAAACAGTTCCGCTGCGATGCGTTCGTTAGCAACACCGTTTTGAGCGCAGACCACCGTAACATGAGGCGCCACGGCATGAAGATCATCCAGAGCCGCCCGGGTCTGCTGGCTTTTTACGGTGAGAATCACAACGTCGTCCGTGCGCCAGGACAGGCTGGCAGGATGGTCATAGACATCGATCGGCAGCTGCCATTCACCATCCGGTGCGACGAACCTGAGGCCTCGACGCACAATGGATTCGAAGTGTTCGCCGCGGGCAATGAGTGCCACCTCTGACCCGCTGAGATGAAGGAGCGCCCCTACAGTGCCGCCGATGCCTCCTGCACCGTAAATTACATATCGCATTCAGACTTCCAGTCACTTGCTGCCGATCAGGATAAGTGATCAGCAGGCTGCCTGGAGATCAGCCGGCAATCAACCAGATACCCGCACAGAGCCCTGAAACGAGCGCCCAGAATATATAGGGGCTGAAGTAAGCCACCGCCTTTGCCAGCGTATCGCCACCTTCCGACACATTCCGTCCGTTCATGTACAACTCCCTCATGCGGACCAAACAGACTTGCGCCGATTCACATGAGAAATGCGAACGACGTCACAAGGTGTCAATGTGCCGCTGACAGGGGGTGTATGGAAAGCCGGGAAAGTGCCGAAGTTGTCTGAAGAATGTAAATTGCGCGCTTCAGAGGAAAGGTGAAAAAATGAAAATAATATGGATTCGAAGTCGATAACCCATTGATGGATATGACTTTTCTTGGGGGAAAACTGGAGTGCCCGTCAACGGCTCTTTTCTTGAGCCGGTTTTACTGTATATTTATCGACCTCACTAGCCGGGTCTGTATAAATATACAGTGTATTTCTCCTCGGCAGGGCGAACACACGATTTACAGCCCGGCTAGTTGAGGCCAACCCCGTCGACCTCACCCAGCCAGTTTCGCCTCTTATTTCGCCTCTGCAGCGCCCTACTTCTCAGGCACCGCCGGCAGCTTCTCCCGCCACGGATACGAACCATCCGATACCGCGATGAACTCCGGATTGAGTACAGATTCTTTAGCGTTGTAATCAAGCTCTGAACCATCCGCCGCCCACAGATCTCCGCCTGCAGCAGAGAGAACCGCGTGCGCTGCGGCGATATCCCACTCGGAAGTCGGGCCAAGACGCGGGTAAATGTCAGCGCGGCCTTCCGCCAGAATGCAGAGCTTGAGAGAGCTCCCCACCGGCGTGCGCTCCGCCCCATTGAACTGGCCGGCAAGCGCTTCGAGATAAGTTTCCAGCCGCTCACCGCCGTGACTGCGGCTGGCAACCACCGTCAGCGGCACAGATGCATCCAACGGACGGCCGTTGATGTCCTGAACACCGTCTGCGGAGTGGCGCTGGGCCTTACCGGTGGCTGCATCTCCTGTGTAAACCACGCCCTGCACCGGCACGCCAACGACGCCGAGCACCGACTTGTGACCGTCGATCAGCGCCACATTGACCGTGAACTCCCCGTTACGGTTGATGAACTCCTTGGTACCGTCGAGCGGATCGATCAGCCAGTAGCGGTCCCAGCTGCTGCGTACGGACCAGTCGTACTGCTCGCCTTCTTCGCTCATGATCGGAATATCCGGTGTCATTTCTTCCAGGCCGGCAACGAGGACCCGATGAGACGCCAGGTCAGCCTGAGTGAGGGGCGACTCGTCGTCTTTCGTCTCGACTTCGATGTCGCGTTCATAGACTTCGAGTATCGCTTCGCCGGCGCGTTGGGCCAGCTCAATCAGGCGGGGCATGTAATCCATTTCAAATCTCCTCGATCAGATTCCTGGTTAGCGTGAGCGCTGCGATAGCACGCGCTTCGTTGAATTCGTCGCCATGAATGAGCTCATCGATCCGGTCAACGGGCCATTTCACCAATTCAAGCGGTTCCGGCTCGTCTCCCGGCAGTTTGTGGGGGTAGAGGTCGCGAGCGAACATGATGTTGATAGTGAACCCCATATGACCCGGTGCCAGGGTGACGCGTTTCACGAATCGCACTTCCCGAGCCGCGAAGCCGATCTCTTCGGCGAGTTCCCGGTTTGCCGCTTCCTCGAGCGGCTCGCCGAGCTGCGCAGCTCCCTTCGGCAACGACAGCTGCACCTCGTGAAAGCCAGCCGCATATTCCCGGATGAGCATCAGCTCCCGCTGCTCGTTGACCGCTACGACGATCACCGCCGGATGACCTTTTACCGGCAGACGTTCATAGACCCGTTCAACGCCGTTACTGAAGCGCAGCTTCAGTTCTTCGATGCCAAACAGTCGGGATCGGGCAAGCATCTTGCGCTCGAGTATTTCCGGCAGACGGGAAGCGGTCATAGGGAGGCATCCAAAAGAGCGTTATCATACCGACCCGCCAGCCATATGACGCCCGGTTTGCTTTGATCGACTGGAACCAGATAGACATCGTCCTGCTCGACATGGACGGCACGCTGCTGGACCTGCATTACGACAACACCGTCTGGAACGGGCTGCTGCCGGTTCACTACGCGCAACATCACGGCCTCAGCACCGACGATGCCAATGCCCACCTGATGGCCCATATGCGCATGGTCTACGGCACCATCGAATTCTATTGCCTCGACCATTGGCAGGATTTCGCCGGCTTCGACGTGCTCGACCCACACCGGGACGCGGTGCACCTCATACAGTGGCGAGCCAATGCCAGGGAGTTCCTCAAGAAAACCCGGGCCAGGGGAATCCCCCTGATACTTGCCACCAACGCCCACCGGAAAAGCATCGCCATCAAGGACGAATACAGCAACCTGGTCGAAATGCTGGACGACGTCGCCTCTGCTCATGACTACGGCATACCCAAGGAAGACCAGGGCTACTGGCAGGCGCTGCAGCAGGCGTACGACTTCGCCCCCGCCCGCGCTCTCTTCGTCGATGACAATGCCTCCGTTCTGAACGCGGCAAGAGACTTCGGCATCGGCCAGGTTCTTGCCGTCGCCCAACCGGACTCAGCCCGCCCACCCCGGGACGACTTCGACTACCCTGTTCTGCAGGATTTCGAGCAGATCTATCCGCCAGATGTCTGAGCCAGAGCAGAAAATCAGGCTGGATCAGTGGCTATGGGCTGCTCGCTTCTTCAAGACCCGCTCACTGGCCAAAACCGCGGTGGAGGGAGGCAAAGTTCACGTTGACGGCGAGCGCGCCAAGCCCAGCCGGGGGGTGAAGATTGGCGCCACTATTACCGTGACCCGCCCGCTCTACCGCCAGGAAGTCACGGTGTTGGGGCTGTCTGCCAAACGCGGCAGCGCGCCGATCGCTCAGGCACTCTACGAAGAGACCAGGGAAAGCACAGAAGCCCGTGACAGAGCCGTTGCGGCGCGGCGGCTTCAGAACGCCGGTTTACCGCTGCCGCCAAAGGGTCGCCCCGACCGCCGCGGCCGCCGCGCCCTCAAAGCGCTGAAAGAACTGCCGGACGACACGGAAAGCTGATTTACAAAACACTGAAGCTTACCGGTGATTTCGCTTTCAAACTGTTTTGGGGAGCAGGCGACGCCTCTGGCATAATGCCCACCTGCATCTACCCCGGAAGACATTAAAAAATGGCCGTAGACATCGATTCAACGGCTGCGACAAACGCAGCTGGCAGCGCCAAGAAAAACGTAAACATCGACCTGAGCAGCGCAGCTCTCGCTGAGATCAGCGTACGACGTGGCGAAGGCCGCTTTGCCAGCAACGGCGCGATCGTCGTAGAAACCGGCGCGCGTACCGGCCGCTCGCCGAAAGATCGCTTCATCGTCGACGAGCCATCCACTTCCGACGCGATCGACTGGGGCGCCATCAACCAACCCATAAGCCCCGAGGTCTTCGATGCACTCTGGGATCGGGTTCAGGTTCACCTGTCGGACACGGAGTCATTCGTCTCTCACCTGCACGTCGGTGCAGACCCTGAGCACTACCTGCCCATCGAGGTCACCACCGAATACGCCTGGCATGCACTCTTCGGTCGCAGCCTGTTCATCGCCCCGGAACATTACAACCCGCACAACAAGCAGGTATGGCAGGTTGCCAACGCACCGGGCTTCGTGTGTGACCCTGAGCGTGACGGCACCAACTCAGATGGCACCGTCATGATCAACTTTGCTCAGCGCAAAGTGCTGATCGCGGGCATGCGTTACGCCGGCGAGATGAAGAAGTCCATGTTCTCAGTGCTGAATTTTCTGCTGCCGGAAAAGGATGTGCTGCCCATGCACTGCTCGGCAAATCTGGGCACGGATGGCGATGTCACTCTGTTCTTCGGCCTGTCTGGCACCGGCAAGACCACTTTGTCTGCTGATCCCAGCCGCTTTCTCATCGGTGACGACGAGCACGGCTGGGGCAAGGGTACGGTGTTCAACTTCGAAGGCGGCTGCTACGCCAAGTGCATCGATCTCAGCCGCGAAAACGAGCCGGTGATTTTCGACGCCATCAAGTTCGGCGCGATTGTCGAGAATGTGGTCATCGACGAGAATAACCGTGAGCCCGACTACACTGACAGTTCGCTGACAGAAAACACCCGAGCCTGCTACCCGCGCGCCAATATCGAACTGAAGGTGGACGACAACCGCGCCGGCGAGCCCAACAACATCATCTTTCTGACCTGTGATGTCAGCGGAGTACTGCCTCCGGTTTCGATTCTGAGCAAAGAAGCCGCCGCCTACCATTTTCTGTCCGGCTATACAGCAGCAGTGGGTTCCACCGAAGTCGGCTCCACCGAGGCATACAAAGCAACCTTCTCCACCTGCTTCGGCGCGCCTTTCTTTCCGCGGCCCGCAGGCGTATACGCCGACTTACTGATGAAACGCATGGACGAGTTCGGCTCACGCGTGTACCTCGTCAACACCGGTTGGACCGGCGGCGGTTATGGTGTCGGCAAACGCTTCGCCATTCCGGTTACCCGGGCCATCATCGCGGCGATACAGAATGGTGCCATGGCTGACGCCGAAACCGTCCACCTCGACGCGCTCAACCTCGACGTTCCCCGGAGTGTCGACGGTGTCGACGATGCGCTGCTGCAACCGCGCGAGACCTGGAGCGACAAAGCCGCATACGATGAAGCGGCAAACTCCCTGGCAGCCAAGTTCAAGGAGAACTTCACCAAGTTCGACGTGCCGCAGAATATCGTCGACGCCGGGCCAGCCTGAGCCGAGCCCGGTGGATGTACGCCAGGTAGCAGCAGGAAAGCTGGACCGCTTGCGCGAGGTGCCGCAGGCACTCAACCGCCTTCAGCGGGGCATCGAGAAAGAAAGCCTGAGAGTGGCGTGCGACGGCATGTTGTCGTCAACGCCTCACCCAAGAGCCCTCGGTTCGCCACTCACCCACCCACAGATCACCACCGACTTTTCTGAGGCGCAGCTCGAACTGATTACGGGCGTCCACGACTCGCCCGAGGGCTGCCTGGAAGAGCTGGCGGACGTGCATCGCTACGTCTATGCCAATATCGGTGATGAGCTGCTCTGGCCGGCCAGCATGCCCTGCATGCTGCCAGCCGCCGAGGACATTCCGCTCGGGCAGTACGGCTCCTCGAACGTGGGCAAGTCGAAAACCGTTTATCGGCGCGGGCTGGCGAACAGATACGGCGCCGTCATGCAGACCATCTCCGGTATTCACTACAATTTTTCCGCCCCCGACGCGCTCTTCGAAGCGCTCGACTGCAACACGGTGCAGGCCCGGACCGAGACCTACTTCGGGCTGATCAGAAACTTCCGCCGCTATACGTGGCTCCTGATCTATCTGTTCGGCGCCTCGCCGTCGATCTGCCGCACCTTTGCCACCGAACAGGCATCCCACCTGGAGACGTTCGACAAGGGATCGCTATATCTGCCGAACGCCACGTCGCTGCGCATGGGGCCGCTCGGCTACCAGAGCGATGCTCAGCGGGAACTTCACATGAGCTACAACAGCCTGGAAGAGTACGCCGCAACCATGCGCACGGCGTTGACCCGTTCGTTTCCAGCTTACGAAGCCATCGGCACGAAAGATGCCCAGGGCGAATATCAGCAGCTCAACACCACGCTGATCCAGATAGAAAACGAGTTCTACGGCGCCATAAGACCGAAGAACCCAGCGCAAAGCGGCGAGCGACCGCTGACCGCCCTGACCAATCGCGGCGTTGCCTATGTAGAGGTGCGTTGTCTCGATCTCAACCCGTTCCTGCGCCTCGGTATCGACGATGTGCAGATCCGCTTCATCGACACGTTTCTCCTGTACTGCATGCTGTCCGACAGCCCGCCCGACAGCCCCGAGGAGTCCAAACAGATGCACAGCAACCAGGTGCGCGTGGTGCAGAACGGCCGCGACCCCGACCTTGTGCTCGATATCGGTGAAACGGCGCTCAACATGCGAACTTTCGGCAAAGCACTGCTCGATGCCTGCGAACCTGTCGCTGCCGCCCTGGACGAAGCAGGGCAGACGCACCACTACAGCGACGCGTTGGCCATCCAGCGGGCAAAGCTCGAGGATGCCGAACGGACACCATCCGCAAGAATGCTGGCGCTTATGCGCCAGCAGGAAATGCCCTACTTCCGCTTCGCAATGAACCAGGCTATCAGCCACAAGGGCTATTTCGAGGAGCACCCGTTGCTCGACGGACCGCTGGACGCTTTCGTGGCGCGGGCCAGACAGTCTCACGAACGCCAGGCGGAGATTGAAGCGGCTGACACCGCCGAATTCGACACCTACCTGGAGCAGTACCTGGCGCTGCCTTGAACTTCCTGGCCCACTGCTTGCTGGCAGACCTGGCGACCGACTCCAAGGAGAACAGCGGCAGCCTGATCGCTGGGGGCGTGCTTGCCGATTTTCATCGCGGCCCCATGCCGGATCATTGGCCGGATGACCTGTCGCTCGGTGTCGCGCTGCACAGAAGGGTCGACGCGTTTTCCAACGCGCTGACGGGTATACGCGCAAGCTGCGATCGCTTTCCGAAACCGTTGCGCCGGTTTGCGCCGATCTTCGTCGACATTCATGCAGACCGCTCACTCTCACAGGTCTGGAGCGGATTCCACGGAGACGGGTTGCCGCAGTTCGCCCAGCGCTGCTACGACCTGGTCGAACAGGCCCACCCGCTCATGCACGGCCTTGATCCGCGTGCTGAACGTTTTGTCAGCTACATGCGTGAGGTGGATCTGCTGGCCAGCTACCAGGACTGGAGCCATGTTGCGCAGGGGGTTGAGGTCGTCTGCAAACGGCTACGCCGGCCAGCGCTGGCCGTTCCTGCTGTCGAGGCCATGCAGACGCTCGACGAGACGTTGCGCAGTGACTTCGAAGACTACTTTCCCGAACTGATTCAGGAAGCCAGACGCTTCATCGCTGAACGATGAAGTTGGTGAAAAGAATGTCTTCCACGAAGGTCTCTCCCTCTTCTTCAGAGAGGTACTCGCGGATTTCCTCCATAGCCTCCATGCGGATATTGTCCCGGCCCTCCGTTGTGCTGACCGCGTCTTCATCCTGACGTGACAGCGCCAGAACGAGGAAGTTGCGCAGAGCTGGCGTATGGTAGATGACTGCATTTTCGGCGGCCTGAGAATTCACCTGCACCGAAACGTCTGTGCGGATGTAGGCGAGGCGACCACTGTCTGAGTAGCCGTAATTCGTAACGAAACCCGGTTCGAGATTCACATAGCGCAATCCAACATCCAGTGCTTCCTCCGCAGCCACCGGCAGTGAAAGCAGACCGACAGTCAGCAAGACACCTGTTTTGAATGCGTTCATAACGACGTTCCGCTCAGAAATTTACCTATGAGCATAGTTGACCAGCGCGATGCGGCCAGTAACCTTCGCAACTGAAGCCAATATGAGGTCGTTCAGATGAAAGCCGTCATGTGCCATTCCCACGGCATGCCAGAGAGCCTTGTGCTCGAAGAAGTTTCCAACCCGCAACCGGGCCCCGGTGAAGTCGTGATCGACGTGCACGCCACAGCTCTGAATTTCCCCGACGTGCTGATGATTCAAGGCAAGTACCAGAGCCAGCCACCGTTGCCGTTCGCACCGGGTGGTGAAGTATCCGGTACGATCGCCGCCATCGGCGATGGTGTTGAAGGGTTTGCTGTGGGCGACCGGGTGTTTGGCGGCGTCGGCTACGGAGGCTTCGCCGAGCAGGTAGCGGTGAAGGCCGCCGGTCTCAGGCGCATGACCGACAAAATGACATTCGAGCACGCCGCCGGTATCTCCACCACATACGGCACCTCCTACTACGCGCTCAAGCAACGAGCCGATCTGAAGCCCGGCGAGACGCTTCTGGTAACCGGTGCAGGCGGCGGCGTTGGTCTCGCCGCCGTTGAGCTCGGCAAAGCCATGGGCGCAAAAGTCATCGCAGCGGCAAGCAGCCAGGAGAAACTGGCCGCGGCCCAGGAAGCCGGTGCAGACATCCTCGTGAACTATTCCGGTGGCGACCTCAAGGAGCAGATCAAAACGCTAACCGACGGGCGCGGTGTCGATGTCATCTACGACCCCGTCGGTGGAGATCTCTTCGATCAGTGCATGCGTAGCATTGCCTGGTACGGGCGGGTCCTGGTAATCGGCTTCGCGGCAGGAGACATTCCCAAACTGCCCACCAACCTGGTGCTGCTCAAGAGCTGCCAGGTGATTGGCGTATTTTACGGCGCATGGACGGGACGGGACCCGGAGGCAAACAACGAGAACTTCCGGGAACTACTCGAGATGTACGACGCCGGCAAGGTGAAACCGCTCATCGGCGCCAGCTACCCTCTGGAAGATTATGTGACCGCTATGGAGGATCTTCTGGAAAGGCGCGCCATCGGCAAGGTCGTGGTCACCCTTCGATGAGCCGGCTGATAGGCGACCCCCGTCACCTGGCGCTGACTCTGATCGGTGTCTGCGGAATAATGCTGGCCAGTGCCCTGGCCCTCGAGCATATCGAAGGTCTGGCGCCCTGCCCGATGTGCCTGATGCAGAGGGTCTGGGTGGTGATCGTCGGCCTGATTGCCCTGATCGGCCTGGCGCATAACTCCCGCTGGGGTATTTACCCAACGCTGACCAGCGCCGCATCCATTGCCGGCGGCTACTTTTCCTCCAAGCAGCTCTGGTTGCAGAGCCTGCCCGAGGATCAGAAGCCATCCTGCGGCGCTCCTCTGGAGTATCTGCTGGAAGGGCCTCTGGACGACCTGCTGGCGGCAATGACCCGAGGCAGCGGTGACTGCGCGGAGGTGGTCTGGAGCTTCCTCGGTATTTCCATCCCCGGCTGGGCTCTGCTCGGGTTCATTCTGACACTGGCGATATCCGTTCTTCACCTGCGCGCCGCCACAAGATAAAAAAAGCGCCGGAAAACTGGCGCTTTTTCAATCCCTTGCTACTTTTCCTTCACAACGATTGAAATGACACGGCGAGGGGGCCACATGTTTCAAACCATCAGCGAATCCACCCGCAACTTCAATGCACAGCGCCAGCGTGTTCTGGGCTATCTTCTGAAGCTGAAATCCGCGATCGATTCCGATACACACGACCTTGCCGAAGCACTCACACAGCGGTTCTGTGACTCGGTAGTGGACTACCTGTCTGCGGGCCACTTTCAGATCTTCGAGCGTTTCGTTCCAGCAGACCATCAGTACGCTGCCATCGAAGCCACCACCCGCGACCTCATGCGCTTCAACGATCGCTTCGGCAACGGTGGTCGCATCGAGCTCAGAGAGCTGGCCGCAGCGCTGGAGCAGGCGGCATACACCATAGACACCCGTATGGAGCTGGAAGACGACGTGCTTTCCAGCCGCAAGGCGCCGCAAGCAGCCGGACGGGTCCGATCCGCTGCTTTCGCGGCCGCGTAAAACGCAAGCATGACTCGCTTCCTGGGGTTCTGGCTGGCTGTCGCACTCTGGGCCGGGGGTTGCTCCCCGGCACCCGAGCGCACCTGGGAACTCACCGCGCAGG
>JAUIKX010000316.1 GCA_030430515.1 Gammaproteobacteria bacterium
GCGCGCAGCTCCGCGACCGCCGTCTGAACGACCTCCGTTCGGCGCTTGTCCGGCAGGGCCATGACGTCTTCGTTGGTGTGCAGCCGCGTGCCGCTGACGCCCACGTCGTTCATCATGTCTTCGCGCATGAGGCGTTCGTTGTCTCGGGTGTCGCAGTCGAAGGACAATACCGGCAGCCCCCATTTGTCTTTGACGTTTTCATCCAGCCGCACGCGGTTGTCTGCGTACGGTAGCATCTCGCCAAAGGCGGTGGCACCCACCGACCACGGACCCGGCTCAGCCATGGCGTCTTTGAACGCGCCACCGATGCCAAGTTCACGAACGGCCCTGGACCAGTCGTCACGGCTGGCGCCGCCCTGGTAGCCGAAACCGCGCAGATAATCGCGCCTGTCGTCGCCGATATTGCGGTACCGGGGAATATAGAAACCTGTGGGCCTCGTGCCGTAGTAGTACTTATCGTCCAGCCCTTCGATGCGACCGCGAGCACCGACCCGGAAGTGGTGATCCATGAGGTTACGTCCCAGTGCGTCCGAGCGGCTGCCGAGACCGCCGGGCCAGATATCCGTTGCAGAGCGCATGAGCAGCCAGGTGGAGTTGAGCGCGGAGGCGCAGAGAAACACCACCTTCGCCTGGTACTCCGTGGTGTTGTTTGTGACCGCATCCTGAACGCGTACACCAACGACACGCCGCGTGTCCTTGTCGTAGTTGAGTTCGGTGGCAATGGCGAAAGGCCGCAGAGTCAGACGGCCTGTCGCCATCGCCGCAGGCAATGTCGAAGACTGGCTGCTGAAGTAAGCGCCATAAGGACACCCGAGCCAACAGGCGCTGCGGTACTGACAAGGCGCCCGCCCGGGAAGGCCTTCGGTCAGGTTGGCCGTACGCCCTGGGATGATACGCCGCGCGCCGCCGAAATGCCTGGCCAGCCGCTGGGCAACCTGCTCCTCGCCGCAGTTCAAAGGCATGGCTGGCTGAAACTGCCCATCCGGCAGCTGCGCCAACCCCTCTTTCGATCCGCTGATCCCGGCAAATCGCTCCACATGGTCGTACCAGGGCGCCAGATCCCCGTAGCGAATGGGCCAGTCCACAGCGATGCCATCGCGGGCATTAGCTTCGAAGTCCAGATCGCTCAAACGGTAGCTCTGCCGCCCCCAGGTGAGCGAACGGCCGCCCACCTGATACCCACGGAACCAGCTGAAGCGCTTCTCTTCCACATAGGGGTGGTCCTGATCCGACGCCCACCAGTCGAGGTTTTTCTCGTTGAGCACGTAGTCGCGCTTGAGCATCGGGTTGGCTTCTTCCATCGCATAGGTGCGACGCCCGCGGTGCGGGTACTCCCAGGGGCCTTTGCGCGCATTGAAGTAGTCTTTCACGTGCTCCACGTTCTTGCCCCGTTCGAGCAGAAGCACATTGAGACCGCGCTCCGTGAGCTCTTTCGCGGCCCAGCCGCCGGAGATACCTGAGCCCACGACGATGGCATCGAACCTGACTTCGGTTTTGGACATACGGCTATTCACCAATTGGATAACAAGCCGTACTTTATACGTTGAAGCCCTTTAGTGTTACCTGTTTCGGCTTCACGGTAGGATGGCCCCATGGTAGATAACATGTCCAAGCGCGGCTTCGCGCCGCTACATTACCGCTTCGAAGATCAGGTTCCCGGAGAAGCTGAACTCACCGAGGTGGCTAAAGACGTCTTCTGGCTGCGTCTGCCCATGCAGGGGCGTCTCAACCACATCAACGTGTGGTTGCTGCGCGACTATGATGGCTGGACCATCGTCGATACCGGCCTGAACCGCGAGGAAGTGCAGCAGATCTGGCAGCGGGTCTTCGACAAGCATCTCGGCGGTAAGCCGATCACCAGGGTGATCGCCACCCACCTTCACAGCGACCACACCGGCAACGCTGGCTGGATCTGCCGCAAATGGGACTGTGAGCTGTGGATGTCGCGGGCTGACTTCTACATGTGCAAAGTCATGGCCGCAGACGGCCCCTCCGACGTGCCCGATGACGCCATCCGCTTCTACCGTCGTGCCGGATTCGACGACGACCGGCTCGAGCGCTACCGCCAGCGTTTCGGTCAGTTCGGCGCCAATATCACACCTTTGCCTGCAGGCTTCCGCAGAATTGAAGACGGTCAGTACATCGACATCGGCGGCCGGGAGTGGCGTGCAGCGAGCGGCCATGGCCACTCACCGGAACACATCTGCCTGTACTGCCCGGAGCTGAAAGTGATCATCGGCGGCGATCAGATCCTGCCGAAAATCACTCCCAACGTAGGCGTTCAACCCTCGGAACCGTTCGCCAACCCATTGCGTGGCTTCATCAACACCTGCGCCCGCTTCAGGGAGCGTCTGCCTGCTGACCTGCTGGTGCTGCCCGCCCACGAGATGCTCTACGAAGGCCTGCACGAGCGCCTCACCGAACTCATCGATTGGCACGAGGTGTGTCTGGAGAAGTTGTACGATTTGTGCGGCGAACCAAAGCGAGCCGTCGACTGCTTTCCGGCGCTCTTTAAAAGCAAGATCAATGACTACAGCTTCTTTCCGGCCACGGGCGAATCCATTGCCCATCTGCACTGTGCGCTGGAGCGGCGCATGCTGAAAGTGGAAGAAGACGAAAACGGCGTGGCCTGGTGGACCCAGGCTTGAAATAAGGCAGCGCAGCAGATATATAACATGTTAACCTTTATCTGCTGGTGGCCGCTGATCGGCATGTTTGGCGGCTGACCTCAACCACACGAGGTGTAAGAGCATGAGCGAACAGCCCGACGACGCTTACCACAAGATCAGCGTGCCACCGGCCACCGAACCGAGCGGCTGCCCTTTCAACGACGCTTTCACGCCGTTCGACGAAGACTACCTGCAGAGCCCCTACCCCCAGCTTGATCGCCTGAACGCAGAAACGCCCATTTTCTACGCCAAGGAGTTGGGTTATCTGGTGGTCACCCGTATGGACTACGTGGTGGAGATTCTGAAGAACAACAAACTGTTTTCGTCAGAAAACGTGCAGGACCCGGTGTTTCCTGTATGCGAGGCTGCTCAAGAGGTCATGGCTGCGCCCGATTACAATCCGCAGGCGGTCATGTCCAACTGCCAGCAGCCGGACCACACCCGCATCCGCAAGTTCACCCGCGACGGGTTCAACGCCCGTCGAATGAAAATCCTCGAACCCTACATCCGCGAGACCACCGAAAAACTGATCGATCAGATGCTGGAACGCGGCAGCCCAGCGGAAGTTGTTTCTGCTCTGGCCCACCCCATGCCGGGCCAGGTTATCTTCCGCTTCATCGGTTTTCCCGAAGACGATGATGCACAGCTGATCCGCTGGACCTCCAACCGCCTCATCTTCACCTGGGGACATCCCACAGACGAGCAGCAGGTGGAGATCGCCGAAAACATGCTTCGGTACTGGCGCTACTGCCGCGAGTTCGTCGCCGAGCGCAACGAGAATCCTGCGGACGATCTCACCTCCGAACTCCTGGCCGCCCATAAGGACAACCCTGACAAGCTGACCTACCGTGAGGTGGAGTCCATCATCTACGGGCTTTCCTTCGCCGGCCACGAAATCGTCAGCAACTTCATCTCGCTGTCGCTGATCAACCTGTTGTCAGACCGCGAGAAGTGGCAGGCGCTGTGCGACGATCCTTCCCGCATCACCAACGCGCTCGAAGAGGTGCTGCGCCTGGACTCCCCGCAAACGAGCTGGCGCCGGGT
>JAUIKX010000317.1 GCA_030430515.1 Gammaproteobacteria bacterium
GCGATGCCGATAGACGAACCGATCTGACGTGGCGTGATCACACAGCCGTTGCAGTAGCGCTTCTGCTCGCGGCGTTGCCATGCCGGTGATGCTGATGGCATAGACCGGGTTGACCCAAAGCGCCCGTCTGCCGGTTTCCGGGTGGGTGCGGATCACCGGGTGGGGCTGAGTGGCGTAGGCGTCGTCATCGGGCTGTATGTTCATGCTGCGTTCCGGCCCGCCGCCAGCAATGAACCCCTGTGGGCTGTAGGGGCGTCTGGCGGAGTGAATGGCCAGACAGTCCGAAAGTGCGTCTTTGTCTTTCTGCGGCAATGCGTCGAAGGCGCGATAACCGTCTGCGAACAGTGTGTCACCTCCATAGGGTGGTATGACCCGCGCGTGCAGAATGGTGGCGCTGGGTGGTGCGGCCTGGAACGACCAGTCTGAGTGCCATGACGAGCCGAATGGCGAGGCTTTTTCGTCTGCTTCTCTGCGAATTTCCAGAACGTTGGGGTGGCCGGAAATCGGTGAGACATAGGGGTCTTCGCCGAAAGGGCCGAAGTAGCGGCTGAACCGTTCCAGGTCCTGGATGCTGATATTCTGATCGGGGAAAAAAATGACCTGGTGGTCGAGCCAGGCCTGCCGCAGGGTGTTTACCGTATCTTCAGCAAGCGGCCGGGTGAGGTCGAGACCGCTGATGCAGGCGCCGAAGCCATCCGCTTCCGGGGTGATCTTCACGATGCATCGAGCCAATCACCCAGCACCATGAACAGTGCGATGGCGACCGCGGCGCCGATAGCCAGAATCACCAGAAAAACGCCGGTGCCATCGCCTTCCTCGGAACTCTCGGAGCGGCGTTTTCTGCGCGACAGTACACCCCATGCAACCAGCAGGAATATCGAAACGGGTATGACGAACTGGATCAGGTAACGCATTAGGGTATGGTGAGCCTGTTTTCCTGGTCTCTCAACCTTTGAATTGAACTGGCTCGCTGAACACTGGTTTCTCCTGGCGCTTTTTGCCCTGTACTCGGGTCTGCTTATGCATAACGCCTGGGTGGGCCAGCGGCTTACGCGTCATGTGGGCGACTACTACGTTGGTGGTCGCAATCTCGGCGGTGTGGCCGTCGGCATCAGCTTTTTCGCCACTTTTGCCAGCACCAATACCTACATCGGTCATGCCGGAAGGGGATACGCGTGGGGGCTGCCCTGGTTCACGCTAGCGATTTTCATCCTCGTTTTCGTGGTGCTGAGCTGGCGATTTGTCGGTGTGGATCTTCGGCGCTATGCACACCGCTGGGATGCGCTGACGCTGCCTGATTTTCTCGCTGCGCGTTTCCCCGATGCCGCCAGTCCGGACCGTTTGAGGGTCGCAAGCGCAGTCGTCATCGCATTCTGTTCGCTGCTCTACCTGGTCGCCATCTTCAAAGGCGCCGGTAACCTGTTCGAACAGTTCTTCGACATCCCCTATCAGGGGGCCGTACTACTGACGCTGGTCATCGTTATGGCTTACACGTCGATCGGAGGGTTTGTTTCCGTCGTCCGCACTGACGTTGTACAGGGCGTGCTGATGATCATGGGGGCACTGACGATCTTCTATTTCGTGACCGCGGCGGCTGGTGGGGTAGCGCGAATCGGCGAGCTGGCTGAGTCGCCCGAGACTTCGCATCTGTTCGAGTGGAACGCTGGGGTGCCGTTTGCGGTTCTGGTGGGTATCGCGCTTTCCGGCTCCCTCAAGCTTCTGGTCGACCCCCGACAACTGTCGCGCTTCTTCGCGTTGCGGGACGAGCGGCAGGTGCGCATCGGCGTGTGGGTATCCAGTCTCGGGCTGCTTATCGTTATGGGCGGATTGTTTCCCATAGGTCTTTACGCCCACTTCCTGATGGACAATGTGGTCGATACGGATCTCATCGTCCCCACTCTGGTCTCGGACCACGCGGTTTTCCCACCGATGGTGGCTGATTTTCTCATTGTCGCGATTGTTGCTGCTGCTATGTCGTCGATGGACAGCGTGTTGCTGGTGGCTGCCAGCGTGCTGAGCCGTGACATCGTCAGCATTCGGTTTCCGTCGCTGCCGACACTCGGCGTAACGCGGCTTGCCGTAATTGGCTTTGCGCTCGTGGGCGCGGTGATTGCGTTGCATCCGCCCGGCGGCATTGTGGAGATCACCATTTTTTCCGGCAGCCTTTATGCGGTCTGCTTCTTTCCTGCGATTGTATTGGGTTTACGGTGGCGGGGTGGCGATGCAAACGCTGTGCTCGTGTCCATGTCCGGCGGTGTGATCGTGCTGCTGTTGTGGATATCCTCCGGTCTGAGCGACTCGCTTCACGAGGTGTTTCCAGCGTTGGTTGTATCCTGTGCGTTCTATGCATGGTTCGGGGCAGATGCGGCACGTCGATGATGCCGAGCGGCGTCTCGCAGCGCTGATCGCCAACAGCAGGAAGCTGTTGGTCCTGACCGGTGCGGGGTGCAGCACGGCGTCTGGTATCGGTGACTATCGCGATGAGCAGGGTCAATGGAAACGGGCGGCGCCGGTCCAGCATGGTGACTTCATGCGTTCTGAGCATGTCCGCAAGCGGTACTGGGCGAGGAGCTTCCATGGCTGGCCGTTTTTCAGCGAGGCCCGGCCGAACGACGCGCATCGCGCGCTTGTGGACCTGAATCCCCTGGGCATCATCACTCAGAACGTGGATCGACTGCATCAGAAGGCAGGCAGCGAGCAGGTGATCGATCTGCATGGCCGCCTTGATCGTGTGCGTTGCATGGCTTGTGAAGCTGTGCTCCAGCGATCGCAGATGCAGGAGCGCCTTGCGTCGCTCAATCCCTGGCTCGGCCGCCAGGAGTTTACTGCGGCACCGGATGGCGATGCCGATCTGTTGCTGAGTCAGGAGCAGATCGACCATGTCGTTCTGCCATCCTGTGCCGCGTGTGGTGGTGTGTTGAAGCCGGATGTGGTGTTTTACGGTGACGGGGTGCCCCGTTCCAGGGTCGATGAGGCGTATCGCTGGGTGGATGATTGCGATGCCATGCTCGTAGTCGGTTCGTCGTTGATGGTGTTTTCTGGTTTGCGCTTCTGTCGCCGAGCAGCGGCCAGGGGTGTGCCAATGGCTCTGGTCAACCGCGGAGTGACTCGCAGCGATGAATTGTTCGATGTTCGCGTGGACGCGCCCTGTGAGGTGGCTCTACCCGGCCTTCATGGCGCTGGGGTCGGGTGAGCTCCTGGCTGTGACAGTTCCGGGATCAGCACCGTAAAGGCAGCGCCACCGGACGGACGATTTTCGACGAACAGCTCGCCGCCGTGATTGCGCATGATGCCGTGGGCTACCGACAGGCCCAGGCCACTGCCTTCCCCCACCTCTTTGGTGGTGAAAAATGGATCGAACACGTGCTGCAGGATGGCGGGTTCTATGCCGGGGCCATCGTCCGTTACTTCAATCGCCGTGTAGCGACCCTCGGGTAGGCCGGTGATTGCCGGGGGCGCGTCAACCGTTCGAGCATGAAGCTCGATACTGCCTCCGGAGCTCCCGATGGACTGTACAGCGTTGGTGCAGAGGTTGATGAGCACCTGTTCGATCTGAGTCGGGTCGGCAAGTATTTCGGTTTGCAGATTGCCATGCACTGCGATATTGACCGTTGTGGGTGCCGAAACGCGCATGAGTGCAGCGACATCGTTCAGGAGGTTGTCCAGCCTGACCGGCCTCGGTTCGCTTGGCTCCTGGCGGCTGAACGCCAG
>JAUIKX010000019.1 GCA_030430515.1 Gammaproteobacteria bacterium
TGCGAGCCCCAGAGCGAGCATCGCACTGGTTGCGGCGGCCCGGGCTCAGGCGTTGTGTGAGGGAAGAGACTTCGTGACGCCTGACGATATCAAGCGCATGTCGCTGCCGGTGCTTCGCCACCGTGTTCAGTTGTCTCCAGACCGGGAAATTCAGGGAGACGATATCGACGGGGTTCTGGGGGAGCTGATCGCTCGAATCGAGGCGCCGCGATTGTGAAGCCGACTGCGCGGTCAGTCATGCTTTCGGCGGTGCTTCTCGTCATGGCTCTGGTCTGGCCGCAGGGAGATTTCTGGGCTGCACTCATCGGCGTCACCGCGGCAGCTTTCATCATGGACGCTGTTCTTGGCTTTTCCACGCCCCGCCCGCAGGCGCGGCGCCGCGTTCAACCGGTGCTGCCTGTACGCCGACGTTGCCGTGTTGGTGTCGAGCTACGCAACGAAGCTGGGCGTTCGCTGCGCCTGGACCTGCGTGATGAACTGCCGGAATCGTTTCGCGGTCCTGCGGAGGAGAAGAACGTCAGCCTTGCGCCGAAACAGGCCCTGGCCTGGGAGTACACCGCGCAACCCAACCGGCGTGGTGAGTGCCGGTTCGGGCGGCTGCGCTGTCTTGTCAGCTCGCCGCTGGGTTTGTGGCAGATTCGTCGCGCGCTGGCTGAGCCTGAAACAGTGCGCGTTTACCCTGATTATAAGGCCATCGCCGAATATCTCGATCTCCTGGCCGACCAGCGCAGCCGCCAATCCGGATTGCGCCGGACACAGCGTCGCGGTGAAGGGCTCGAGTTTCTCCAGCTGCGCGACTTTCGTGATGGCGACAGCATCCGGCAGGTGGACTGGAAAGCGACCGCAAAGCGGCGCAGCCTGATTTCCCGTGAATATACTGAGGAACGCGACCAGCACATCGTATTTCTTCTGGACACCGGTGGACGCATGCGAACCAAAGATGGTGTGTTGAGCCATTTCGATCACGCGCTCAATGCACTGCTGCTGCTCGCATACGTGGCATTGCGGCAGGGTGACACGATATCGGTTCAGACTTTCGGGCCATCGCAGCGCTGGATCGGCGGCCTTCGCGGCACCACAGCGATCAATCATCTGCTCAATGAGGTCTACGACCTGCATTCTCAGGCGGGTGCGGGAGACTACGTCGACGCGGTGCAAGCGCTTCTGTCCCGTCAAAGGAAACGGGCGTTGGTCGTGTTGATTACCAACCTCCACGCGTCGGACGAAGACCTGGTGCCAGCGGTGCAACTCTTGCGGGCGCGACATGTGGTGCTGGTGGCTAGCCTGAGAGAGAGTGCTCTGGGGGAAATGGCCAATGAGCCCCCTGATACTTTTGAGCAGGCTCTGGGTGTCGCCGGTGCGCATCGCTACATTGCAGCCAGACAAGCTCTTGCGGCGCGGTTGACAACTTCCGCGCAGCTTGTTGCCGACTGCACGCCGGACCAGCTGCCGACGCAGCTGGTCAACGGTTACTGGTCGCTCAAGCGGGCCGGTGTCTTATGACCGGAAGAGGGCTTCGAGAGCCTTTCCAGGCACCTCAGCGCGCATGAACGCTTCGCCTACGAGAAATGCGTACACGCCCTTGTCGAGCATGCGTTGCACGTCTTCTCTCGAGTGGATGCCGCTCTCTGTCACCGTCACGACGCCAGGCGGAATATGCTCGAGCAGGTCGATCGTGTTGTCCAGAGAGACCTCGAAGGTCTTCAGGTTGCGGTTGTTGATGCCGACCAGCCCCGGTTGCAGCGAAAGCGCTGCCTGAAGCTCCTCCAGGTTGTGCACTTCGATCAAGGCGTCCAGGCCCACGTTGCGCGCGTGTTGGTACAGGTTGGTGAGCCTCATGATGTCCATCGCTGCAGCGATCAGGAGTACGCAGTCTGCCCCGAGGGCGCGAGCCTCTGTGATCTGATATTCTTCGATGACGAAATCTTTTCGGATGATCGGTAGGTCCACGGCCGCTCTTGCCGTACGCAGATGTTCGTCTGACCCCTGAAAGTACGACTCGTCCGTGAGCACGGATAGACAGCTTGCGCCATGTTCGGCGTAGCTCGTGGCAATTGAAGCGACGTCGTAGTCTTCGCGAATCAGCCCTTTGCTCGGCGATGCTCTTTTGATCTCTGCGATGACGGCAGGCTGTTGAGCGGTGCCGGTGCTGAGGGCTCTGGCAAAACCGCGTGCAGGGCTCTGTTCACCGCAGATCGCTTCCAGTTCGGCGATTGATCGTGCCTCGCGCCGGGCGGCGACCTCTTCTGCTTTGGTGGCGAGAATTCTGTCGAGAATCGTACTCATCAGTCTTCTGCCATGAGGCTGGTGATGCGTACGAATTCCGCCAGACGTTCCCGGGCCAACCCCGAGGCGATGGCGTCCTGCGCCATCAAAACACCATTGCTCAGGTTCGTCGCAACACCGCTGGCGTAGATCGCGGCGCCGGCGTTCAGAGCGACGATATCTGCGGCGGCGCTTTCCGGCTCGCTCAGCGATTGCCTAACGAGCTTCAGGCTGCTCTCTGTCGAGTCAGCCGTCAGAGACGAAGTGTCTGCGCTCGATATACCGAAGTCTTCAGGCCGAATGGTGTACTCGCTGATCTGACCGCCCTTGAGTTCTACCACTCGGGTCGGATTCTCGAGACCGATTTCGTCCAGACCCTCACTGTGCACCACCAGAGCGTGTTCGCTGCCGAGCTCGTTGAGTACTTCAGCCATGGTCTGCTGCCAGGCCGCATCGAAAACACCGATCACCTGGCGCTTCGCGCCTGCCGGGTTGGTCATGGGGCCCAGCACGTTGAAGATCGTGCGGATCTTCAGTTCGCTGCGCACGGGAGCAACGTGGCGCATGGCCGGGTGGTGAGCTTGGGCGAACATGAAGCCAACGCCAACTTCGCGCACGCAGTGGGCGATCTGTTCAGGTGTCAGCTGGATGTTTGCACCGGCAGCTTCCAGCAGATCGGCACTGCCGCTCTGGCTCGATGCTTTGCGGTTGCCGTGCTTGGCGACATGAGCGCCAGCGGCCGCGGTCACGAAGGCTGCAGCGGTTGAAACGTTGAACAGCTTGGCGCCGCTGCCGCCGGTGCCGCAGGTATCCACCAGGTGTTCGGCATCGACCGCCACATGCGCCGAGAGTCCGCGCATGGCCCTGGCTGCACCGGCAACTTCCGCCACGGTCTCGCCTTTCGTACGCATCGCGGCAAGCAGCGCACCGATCTGCGCAGGTGTGGCCTCGCCCGACATGATGGCTGTGAACAGAGCGAAGCTCTCTTCATTGGTCAGGTCTGAGCGTTCAACCAGTCGTGCCAGTGCGGCGGTTATCTCCATCGGAGCTCTCCAGAAAATTCTTGAGCAGGTCGTGTCCTACACGGGTGAGGATCGACTCGGGGTGAAACTGCACACCTTCCACGGCCAGGGTGCGATGGCGAAACCCCATGATTTCATCCCGCTTGCCGTCGGCTTCCGTCCAGGCCGTGATCTCCAGGCAATCCGGAAGATCGTCTTCAGCGACGATCAACGAGTGGTAGCGCGTGGCTTCGAAGGGGTTCGGCAGGCCCCTGAACACGCCGACACCGGTGTGATGAATCATGGATGTCTTGCCGTGCATGACCTCACGTGCCCGGGTGACGGTGCCCCCGAACACCTGGCCGATACTCTGATGGCCGAGGCAGATGCCGAGGATCGGCACCCGGCCGGCAAAGTGTTCGATCACCGCCATGGAGATGCCCGCCTCGTTGGGCGTGCAGGGCCCCGGGGAGATGACGATCTGACTGGGCGAGAGCCGTTCGATTTCGGCGATGGTGATCTCATCGTTGCGATGCACCTGCACATCAGCGCCGAGTTCGCCCAGATACTGAACGACGTTGTAGGTAAATGAGTCGTAATTGTCGATCATCAACAGCATCGACGGATACCGCTTATTCAAAGAGAGCGCAGTTTACTGCTTCGCGGTGGTTATTGCCCGGCGAGGGCTCTGAAAACACGTTTCAAGCGCCGCTCTCGGGGGAATCTGCCCCGATCCACATCGATGTAGTTCAGCGGCAGCCTGGCGCCGGCCCTGCCTCGTTCGGTGCCGGGGTGGCGTATGTAGGCTTCTGCCGAAAAGTACTCGTAGTCTTCAAACGGCCATGTCCAGCACTCATGCTCGCGGTAGAAGGCTTCCAGCTGCCGGCTCAGAGGGATGTTGGTGCTGCGCATTTCGAAGTGTCGCGGACCTGTCGCGAGCTCGCGCCGCATCAGTTCAGTGGCGCGATCGCTCACGTAGTTAGTGTACCAGTGTTCCAGCCCCAGTGTGGTTGCAAGTCGGTTGACAGCACGAAACACCTGGACATGATCTTCATGACCGTACTCACCCCATGGATTGTGGGAGAACAGTGCGCTGGCTCCGTCGAGGTGTGGTGACACTGCGTCGATGATGCGCTGGAAATTCTGCTGATAGGCGGTGGCGTTGAATCCCTCGAGGGTTCGGTCGCTCTGTCTCACCTCCAGCCCGTACTCTGTGCTGACGGGACGGCTCCAGTCTGCTCCCTGAAAGCTCATGGCTTCACCGATATGCAGAAAAGTAATGTTTGGAAGTGGAAATGACTCAGCGGCGGCCCGTCGGCCGGCTGTATGCTGCGGTATGCCAGGGACGTCGGTGAAGCAGATGAAAACCTGCCGCACCTGCTCGAGTATGCCGCTGAACCACAGCATTTCGTCGTCGGGGTGGGCAACGATCAGCACCGCTTCTTCTAGAAGGTCGTCGAGCAACTGACAGGTTCCAGCGTCCATTGTTGCGGTGAAGTGTGCCAGACAGCAATGAAACTTGCCGCGAGGTTGGTCAAACTTGTCGCGGTTTGCGAAAGGTTGGTTATGAGATGGAGTGCTCATGAACAGGATTGCATGGCAGAGCCGCTGGCGGCGCAACGCGCTGCGGTTGGCGAAGATCCCGGGATTTCGACGGCTTGGTCACCGGCTGGCCGGTATGGGCCTGTCCCCCTACTACTCGGGCCGCGTTGTGCTTTCGAGATACCTTTCTGAGGGGTACGTCTCACTCAGGGCGCGAATCTCGCACGACGCGCTGAAGCTGGGTCGGCACTGTTTTGTGGGTGACGGCGTGCTCTTCTTTCAGGACCCGGGTGGGGACGTCGTGGCGCTGGGTGACGAGGTCCACCTGCACGAAAACAGCACCTACCTGACAGCTGATGGCGGCAGTATCCATATCGGCAGCGGCACCCATGTGCAGCCCCGCTGCCAGTTCTCTGCGGTCAAAGGCCGGATCAGCATCGGCGAGCGATGCGAGATCGCCCCGCAATGTGCTTTCTATCCCTACGATCACGGCATGGCTGCCGGCGAGCCCATTCAGCAGCAGCCGCTGACCTCAAGAGGTGGAATCGAGATCTGTGATGACGCCTGGCTCGGCTTCGGGGTGATTGTTCTCGATGGGGTTCGGGTCGGCAAGGGAGCTGTGGTGGCAGCTGGGGCCGTGGTTACTTCGGATGTTCCCGACAACGCCATCGCCGGTGGTGTGCCCGCCAAGGTCATCGGTCAACGCGACTGACGTTGCACAGTACCGCTGGCCGACGTTAACTTAGCGGCCTTTCACCACCGGCTGTCAGAGGAGCATCATGATGATCCCAGCGTTGATTGGAGGCGTACTGATCGGGCTCGCCGCGATCTGGATGTATGCGTCATTGGGCAGGGTTGCCGGGATCAGCGGCATTTTTTCCCAGGCATTGCGCGCACCTTTCTCGAATGCATCCTGGGCCATGGCTTTCGTCGTCGGGCTGGGTGCCGGGGGATGGTTGGTGACTCTGCTTGTCGGGGCCAGGCCTCAGGAGATGCCTTTTGATGCAGTGCTTCTCCTGGTCGGTGGTGTGATCGTCGGTTTTGGCACGCGGCTCGGCAGTGGGTGCACTTCCGGGCACGGCGTATGCGGGGTGGCGAGGTTGTCCAGGCGCTCCATCGTTGCCACCTGTATCTTTGTCGCTCTCGGTATGGTGACCGGTACCTTGCTGCACGGTGTGCTGTCGTGACCCGGCTCTTTGCTGCGTTTGCCGGCGGTCTTCTTTTTGGCATGGGCCTCGTGGTTTCCGGGATGACCGAACCGGCCCGAGTGATCGCTTTTCTGAACATCGGTCCGGACTGGAACGCGGCGCTGATCGTCGTGATGGTCAGTGCTCTGCTGGTAACCCTCGTTGGCTATCGTCTGCTCGCCGGTCGCGTTGCGCCGCTGTTTGACGAGGTGTTCCATACGCCGACGAATCAAACGCTCGATGTCCGGTTGATGACAGGGGCGGCACTTTTTGGTGTCGGCTGGGGGGTTGCCGGTTACTGTCCCGGACCCGCCATCGTCGGCGGTTTCCTGTTGGACGAGCGGGCGTTGGTGTTTCTGGTTGGATACCTGATCGGGGCGCTCGCATTCGAAGGGTACGACCGGAAGGTCAGTCAGCCAGCTCTCGCTGACGGATGAGTCTTTCCTAGTCCTTCACCGGCATGCTTCGTTTTTCCCGCGCGATACGCTGGCGTTCGATTTCGAACGCCATGCGGCCTTCTGGGACTTCCTGCTCTTCTGGAAAAGCTGCGTCCAGCTCCGCATGGATATCCTTCAGCTCTTCACGAAACTCTGAATGAGTGAGAATGTAGGGCGCGTTGGCGCGAATGCCCTCTACGACCCGAGCGCCCATCTCCAGCGGGTCCATCCACGAGGAAATGGTGTCGAAGAAGGCTTTGCGACCGGCTTCGTCACCCTCTCCAGGGTCCATCAGACGTGATTGGGTGCCGCCTGGAAACAGGCAGGATACCCCGATGCCGGTGGGTGCAAGGGTGTAGCGCAGAGACTCGGTAAAGCCGCGCACCGCGAACTTCGCGGTCTGGTAGGCGCCGGTGCCCTCCAGCGGCAACGGCACCAGTCCGGCCATGGAAGACGTGTTGACGATGTGGCCGCCTTCGCCGTGTTGCTGGATCAGAGGGGCGAAAATCTTGGTGCCGTTCACCACGCCGCCGAGGTTGATGCGCAGGGCTCGATCCCAGGCGTCAAAGTCGTCGTCGATGGTGTCGCCTCCGCCACCGACGCCCGCGTTGTTGCACAGCACGTGAACCTTGCCGAACGCGGCAATGACCGCATTGGCGGCCTGGCGCACCTGCTCGCGATCGCCTACATCGGCTTCGAGCACGAGCACATCGTTGCGCCCGGCGAACGTCTGACGGATCTCTTCGAGGTACCTCGGGTTGTAGTCGATGATGGCAACCTTCATGCCCAGATCCAGAAAGTTCTGCACCATACCGAGGCCGATACCGCTGGCGCCTCCAGTGACGACTGCCGTGCGGTCTGTGAAAATTTTCATTGCCGTTGTCCCGAGTTCCCAAGGGCTACGTATAGTAGCCCAAGGCCTGCGAAACTTTTTTGTAATAAATTCTGCGCTCGCTCGTATTACTCCACAAGAAGACGGAAAAGCCTGTGGCGAAACACGCGGCATTCGACATCCTCTACGGCGATTACTACGCGCGAGTGTTCGGGCTGTGCCGCCGCCTGTTGAATTCGCGTGATCTCGCCGAAGACGCAACCCAGGAAGTGTTCATACGTGCGTACAAGAATTTCTCGAAATACAAAGCCGAGCAGCCGTTCTGGCAGTGGATCGCGGCAATTGCCAACAATCATTGCGTCGATCTTCTGCGCAAGCAGAGCCGCTCGCAGGCGCTGTTTGGTGATGAGTCGGAAGAGCTTCATGAAGCGGAAGCCGCTGATCCGTCGGCACTCGGCGAACTCATGGCCGCTGAAGACGTTCATGCGCTCAACCAGGCCATTGCCGGGCTTGATGCCCGCTACCGCGTGCCGCTGGTCCTCGCCTACTTCCACCAGGCGAGCTATGACGATATTGCCGCGAGCCTCGCAATCAGCCGCAACCATGTGGGTGTTCTACTTCTGCGCGGCAGGCAGAAATTGCGTGAGCAGCTGGCAACCAAGGGAGGGAGAGCATGAAACATCCCAGCGCTCTGGAGCTTTCCATGTACGCAGACGCTGCGCTCACTGGCGATCCGGAAGCTCGTGTGGCGGCACATCTGGAAAGTTGCAACGAGTGCCAGACCCGCATTGCCGGGCTCAAGGTGCAGACACGGCAGATAGAACAAGCCCTGGCGTCAGACTCAGAGGAGGCTCTGACGATTCCCAAGTTTTCACGGCCTGCAAGCCTGCGCGGCTTTGCACTCGCCAACATCGGCACCGGGCTGGTGATATGGCTGGCTCAGATGCTCTGGAAATCGGCTTTCGAGGAGCTTGTGCTCAGCGCCACTTCCCGGGCCATGGAAATCTATCTGCCCAATGTCTACGACCTGATCAGCTCCACAACCTTGTTTCTCATCGAAGAGGGAACCGCCATGTTTGATGCCTATCTTGCTTATATCGTTGTCAGCGTGCTGGCTCTGGGTGCTCTGGCGCTTTTCGTCTGGCGCTACCGCTCCCGTGCCATCCTGGGTTTGTTTGCGGGGCTGTTTCTAGCCGGTAGTGTCCTGCAGCCGATACCGGCTGAGGCGCTGGAGGTGCGGCGCAGCGATGGCGTGGTGGAGCTGGCGGCTTCTGAAACGGTGGACGATACGCTGCTTGTGGCGGCAGAAAGCATACTCATCGAAGGCACTGTGAAAGGCGATCTCCTGGCAGCAGCCCGGCAGATCCGTATCAAGGGAAAGGTCGAAGGTAATCTGGTGGCGTTCGCGGAGTCAGTGGATGTTGAAGGGGCTGTCGGTGGGTTGGTTCTGAGTGCCGCTGATACGATCATGCTGGAAGGTGAGACCGGGGGCGATGTATGGCTTGCCGGAGAGAAGATTCGTCTCGAAGGTAGCGTGGCGCGCAATGCGACGATCGCGGGAAACAACGTCGCCATGAATGGTGTTGTTGCCCGGGATCTCACGACGTTTGTGGAAACTGTAGAGATATCCGGGGAGCTGGGCCGGGATCTGCAGGCGTTTGCTGCCAGGGTCAATCTTCTGAGCGGCGCCCGCATATCGGGCGATGTTACCTTGCGCACCAGCGAAGAGGACCGGCTTTTCCGCTCCGACAGTGCAGCCATTGGCGGGGAAGTGCGGTTTCTCGAACTGCCGGAAGAATTCAAGCCGAAGAGCCGCTACTCCGATGTAGAGTTCTATCTCTGGCTGGTCGCTCAGTTTCTGATGGCCCTGCTCTTCGGCTGGGTTCTGCTCTCATTGTTCCCGGCGCTTCGCAGCCTGACCGTCGAAGCGGGCATGGAAGGCCTGAAAACCGCAGGGGTCGGACTTCTGGCACTGGTCAGCGTGCCGGTGATTGTGGTGGTGCTGGCAGTGACCATCATCGGCATTCCCTTTGCGCTCCTGACGCTGGTGCTCTGGCTGGCCGGGCTCTATCTCGCGCAGATCATCGTAGCTTCGGTGATTGGCAGGATGGTACTGCCTGAGGCCTCGAGTCTGCTGAAGACCCTGGCTCTGGGGCTCGTCATCGTCATTCTTGCCCGGCAGTTGCCGTTCATTGGTGGGGTTTTCGGTTTCATCGTGATGCTGCTCGGAATCGGCCTGTTCGTTCAGCTGATCTATCGTTTTGTCAGCTCCCGCGGCTCGGCATCAGCCTGATGACACCCGCTCGAGCTTCGTCTGAAGGTTCTTGAGCGCCTGTTGCGTGGCACGAAGCTCGGCGAGGATTTCCTCCTTGCTGGGCTCCTCGGTCAGCTCGGCGAGGCGTTCGAGCTTCGCCTCTTCCAGATTGTTGAGCACGACGGCGATGAACAGATTGATGACCACGAACGTTCCGAAGATCACGAAGGAGACGAAGTACATCCACGCCCACCAGTGGTGCTCCATCGCCGCGTACATGATGTCGGTCCAGTCTTCGAGCGTGACGATACGGAACAGCGAAAGCAGTGAGATACCCAGCGTGCGCCAATGTGTTGGGTCGATGTTGTGAAACAGGTGGTACCCGGCAACGCCATAGACGTAAAAAAGAATCGACATGAGAATGACCACATGTCCCATGCTGGGAATTGAGCGCACGAGCGTGGTGACGATCAGACGCAGTTCCGGCAGAGCGGATACCAGGCGCAACACCCGAAGCAATCTAGCCAGCCTGGCTATGGTGGCGAGCTCGCCGGTATCGGGGAGCAGCGAGAAAACGATGACGCTGAAGTCGAACACGTTCCAGCCGTCGCGGAAGTAGTTGGTGACGTTGGGTGCCAGCGCTGCCATCTTTATGAGCGCTTCGGCAATGAATATCGCCAGGAACAGCTGGTTGGCAAGGGCGAAAAAATCACCGTACCGGTCGGACAGATATGCCGATGTGTCCAGGCCGATGATCAGCGCGTTGAGCACGATGATCAGAGTAATGCTGTGGCCGAACCAGCCGGCGTATGCGATACGGGATGCCCAGTTCATGGCTGTTTCTTTGGGCTCATGGCTGTGAGAAGTTGTTCTCCGCCAGTTCCGCAGCGCGGAACATGGCGCGTGCCTTGTTGAGGCTCTCTTTCCATTCGAGCCGCTGCTGAGAGTCTGCGACGATGCCGCCGCCGGCCTGAATGTAGAGCATGCCGTCTTTGATGACGCCGGTGCGTATGGCGATGGCCATGTCCATGTTGCCGTTCCAGGCCAGGTACCCCACGGCGCCGCCGTAGATGCCGCGTTTGACCGGTTCGAGCTCGTCGATGATTTCCATGGCGCGGATTTTCGGCGCTCCGGAAAGCGTGCCGACAGGAAGCGTTGCCCTCAGCACGTCCATGGCGCCGTAGCCTTCCTCGAGCTGCCCCACCACGTTGCTGGAAATGTGCATGACGTGGGAATAGCGTTCGAGAACGAAGCGTTCGGTGACTTCCACCGAACCGATCTTTGCCACGCGGCCCACGTCGTTGCGGCCGAGGTCGATCAGCATGAGGTGTTCAGCGATCTCTTTGGGATCGTTTTTCAGCTCCTCTTCGAATGCCAGGTCTTCCTCGGGTGTATGGCCCCGGCGGCGGGTGCCGGCCAGCGGTCTGTTGGTGATCTCGCCATCTTCGAGCCGTGCCAGAATCTCCGGCGAAGAGCTGACGATCTGAAATTCGCCCAGGTCCATGAAATACATGTAGGGCGAAGGGTTAAGCGAACGCAGCGCTCTGTACAGGTCTACCGGGTCGGCGGTAAACGGGGTCGACATGCGTTGAGAGAGCACGACCTGCATGACGTCGCCCGCACGGATGTACTCGCGAATCTGCTCCACCGAGTCGCGGAAGGCCTGCTCACCGAAGGCAGACTGGAAGTCCTGCTCTTCCGGCGGCCTGTTAGCCTGCGGTGCAGCAAGTCTGGGCGCAGCGGCGGCCAGGCCCCCGGCACGTTCGCGCAGCCGCTCGGTTTCCTGCTGGAAGCGCTCCGGCTCGTCTGCGTCGATGAGGCTCACCAGCGTCATGCGTCCGCGCACGTTGTCGAAGATGATCACCTCCTCTGAAAGCATGAGGAGGATGTCCGGCGTGCCCAGGGTATCCAGCGGTGTGGTGTCTTTCAGGCGTTTTTCCACATAGCGCACGGTGTCGTAGCCGAAGTAGCCCACCAGGCCGCCGAAGAAACGGGGTAGATCCGGTACGGGTGCGACCCGATAGCGAGCTTGAAACTGCTCGATGAAGGTCAGCGGGTCGTCGGTATCCAGTTGCTCCGTGACTTCGCCGTCTGTCTGCACTTCGACATGGTTGCCCACGACTTTGAGTATGGTGCGCGCCGGCAGGCCGATCATCGAGTAGCGGCTCCACTTCTCCTCGCCTGGGTGGGATTCCAGCAGGTAGGAGTGAGGCCCGCGCGCAAGCTTCAGGTAGATGGATAGCGCCGTATCCAGATCCGCCATCACATCGACGGTAACCGGAATGCGGTTGTAGCCTGCTTCTTTGAGTCTGGCGATTTCTTCCGGGCTCATGCGGGTATCAACTCTGAGAACCGGTCGATCACACAGTCTGCGCCCAGCGCCTCCGCGTCGATGCCTTCGTTGTAGCCGTCGCGCACGCAAACCACCGGGACGCCTGCAGCTCTCGCTGCACCGACGTCGGTTTTCGAGTCGCCGATGAACAGAACCTCACGGGTAGACATTGCAAGCCGCATGCAGGTCAGGTCGATGGGGTCGGACGCCGGTTTCGGGTTCTCTGCCGTGTCCCCGCCGACGACGAGGTCGAAGATATCGGACCAGCCCAGAGCTTCGACGATGAGATCGGCGAAGCGTTTGCGTTTGTTCGTGACCACCGCGAGTTTGGCGCCTCTTGCCTTCAGTGCCGTCAGCGTTTCGGTGACGGTGGGATAGGGCTTGCTCTCCACGCAGGTGTGTTCTCCGTAGTAGTCGAGAAACGCCGTGAGCACGTCGCTCACGTCGGTAGCATCACCATCGTGGTGTTCGATGGCCCGTTCTATCATGACCTGTGCGCCGTGGCCGATGAATTGTCTTGTCAGCGATTCATCGACCAGCGGATAGTGGTACGTCTTCAGAGCGTGGGTCAGCGCCTTGTGCAGGTCAGGCGCGGTATCGACCAGCGTGCCGTCGAGATCGAAAAAATAGGCGGTCCAGAATCGCTGCAGGCAGGCGCTCATGCTCTAAGCCACTGTGCGGAGTGCAGCGCGCATCTCTGCGATGGTCGCTGCATAATCATCGCTGCCGAAGATCGCACTACCGGCAACGAACGTGTCGGCTCCGGCTGCGGCAGCGTCGGCAATGTTCGCGGCTTTTATGCCGCCGTCGATTTCGAGGCGAACCGGACGATCCTGGCTGTCGATGATGCTGCGTGCGTCTGCGAGCTTGTTCAGGCTCTGAGGGATGAAAGCCTGGCCGCCGAAGCCGGGGTTCACCGACATGATGAGCACCAGATCCACCAGGTCGATGACCTCTCCGAGAACGCCCAGAGGCGTGGCGGGGTTGAACACGATGCCTGCCTGTGCACCGCCCTCCCTGATCAGGCTCAGGGTGCGGTGCAGGTGCTCGGTGGATTCAGGATGCACGCTGATGATGTCAGCGCCGGCCTCGAGGAAGTCGCCGATCAGCCGGTCGACAGGTTTGACCATCAGGTGCACGTCCATGGTGCTGTCGATGCCGGATTTGCGTAGCGACTCCAGAACCAGCGGGCCGATCGTGAGGTTGGGAACGTAGTGGTTGTCCATGACATCGAAATGGATGATATCCGCGCCGGCACTGAGGACGTTGTTGATCTCCTCGCCCAGGCAGGCGAAGTTGGCGGAAAGAATCGACGGCGCGATCCATGAGGGCTGGCGGTTCATGGCGATTACGGAGCAACCACTTGAAAGAGTGGCGCGAATGCTAGCGGATTACGTGGTTTGATTCAGCAGCTCGTAGGCAGCGCGTATCTCCACGGATCTTGCCTGGTAGTGCTGTCGTTCGCTGTCGCTGGCTTCGAGGCCGAGTTTGTCGGGGTGGTAGCGGCTTGCAAGCGCTCTGTAGGCGGCTTTGATTTCCTCTGGAGAAGCGTTTGACTCAACCCCGAGCAGCTCCCGGGCGTTGTGCGCCTCTGTATGGTGCTGAGCGATCAGGTGCTGCTTGTCGAGCAGCGTGTCGTTGTCGACCCGGAGCAAGCTGGTCAGCAGCTTGAGGGTGCGGTTGGCGGCGCTTGTCGCCTGAATGTGCGCGGTTTGCACCATGCACTCCACAACCAGTTCGGTCAGCGCCGGCTGCGGTTTGCGGTTGCAGTTGTCTGCCAGCCGGTGGAAGTTTGCGGTTCCGGATTTTCCCTCGCCGAACCAGCCGATAGCGGCTGTTCGATCCCGCTCATCGAGGCCGAGCTGACCGATCAGGCGTTCAGCGTAAGCGATGTGCGCTTCGCTGACCCTGCCGCAGGACTTACTGATACGTCCCATGGCCGAAAAGCAATACCGCAGGTATGGGCGCTGTGTGGAGCGGGCGAATGCGCGCACCAGGCGGTCAGAAAGGCGCTCGAGAAGGCCGCTGAATGCTGAAGAGTTGGACATGGTCCTATCAGCATAGAAAATTCCTCAGTCAGCGCACTGCCTCGTACTGTGACGGAGTGCCGATATCGTGCCAGAAGCCTGTGTGCTCCTGGCCGGAAACCCGGCCCGTTTCTACGGCTCTGAACAGCAGGTCTCGCCAGGAAAAGGGGACGGATGGAGCGTTGGCGAATAGCGAAGGGCTCAGCACGCCGATGCCACAGTAGACATGCCCGCCGCCGCGGCGCACGACGCGGCCGTCCTTGAAGAGAAAATCGCTTTCATCACGCCAGGCCGGCGTGGGTACTACCGCCAGATGGGCAAAATCGTCGCCAAGCTCGCTCGGCAGCAGCGAGAAGTCGAAATCCGTGTAGATGTCTGCGTTGGCCACCACGAAAGGGGCGTCCCCCAGCCAGGGCAATGCCTGCACGACGGTGCCGCCCGTATCCAGAAGGGTTTCTTCCTCGGCGAAGCGGATGCGTGCGTTGAAAGTGCTGCCATCGCCGACACTCTCGCGGATCTGCTCTCCCAGGTGGTGCAGGTTGATGGATATGTCTTCGATACCCGCAGCAACCAGCTGGCTGATCACCCGATGAATCAGCGGTGTGCCTTTGACGGGCAGCAGTGGCTTAGGCGTGGTCATTGTGAGCGGCTGGAGCCGACTGCCTACTCCGGCCGCCATGAGCAGTGCCTTCATGGCTGGCTGCCTCGCAACGCCTGCAGCCAGTCAGCAAGCGCCTCGTATCCATCGAGGCCTGCGGCGAGGAACTCCGCATGCTCCAGTACCGGCTGTATGTACTTCAGGTGGCTGTCTTTGTCGTCACGCAGCTTCAGGCGGGCAAAGATGCCTACTGCCTTCAGCTGTCGCTGCAACGCTGTCAGGTTCAGGCTGCGCTCGGGCTCTGGGATCTCGAGAGGCGTTCGTTGCAGATAGGTATGCAGGTGCCGGGAAATGTCGCCTTCGCTGAAACGGTGGTAGCAATCTCTGAGCAGCGAGGCGAGATCGTATAGCGCAGGCCCGGCGAGTGCGTCCTGAAAATCGACGATGCCGAAACTTCCCTCGGGGCTCAACAGAAGGTTCTGGCAGTGGTAGTCCCGATGCACGACGACTGTTGGCTGACGGATGATCTCCGCCGCCATGCGTTCGCGCAGCGCCGGCCATTGAGCGGGCGGCTCTTCACCGAGCGTGCCTTCGACGTACCACTGGCTGAAGATGTCCAGTTCATCTTCCAGCCTCTGCCTGTCGTAGGGCGGTACCTCCCCAGGGGGCAGGGTCTGCAGCAGATGAAGTTGCTCGATGGCGATTTCGACCGCCCTGTCTTCCTCGCCGGCGGCGTAAGCCGCTTCGAGGTTTCTGCCGCCGAGGTCGGACATCAGCACAAAACCACTGACCGGTTCGTGGGCCTCGATCTCGGGCACGGGCAGACCGGCTGTGTGCAGGCGCCGCGCCAGCGTCACGAAGCGGCTGCTGTCCTCATTGGGCGGTGGCGCCCACATGCAGATGCGCGATACGTTTGCGGTATCCCACAGCCGATAGAAGCGCCGGTAGGAAGCGGCCGGAGGTAACGGCTCCACGCGGGCGCGGCAGCCGGCGGCGACGCTGTCGAGCCAATCTGAGAGATCCTGATTCACGACGCGATAATGCCCGGTGTGACACACACTCGCCATAGTGGGGGTGGGCGCTTATCATGCGCGCGATGTCGAAGTTCCTTATCACCCTGTCGGCTGCGTCATTGCTGGCCAGTGCTTCCCTACATGCAGACAATCTGCGCTGGGGGACCGTGGGTGGCCGGGAGGCTGCTGAACGCTCGCCTGAATGGGTGTGCCACCCGGACGAGAGTGGATCGGACTGGGCTTGCGAAGGCGACTCCCGACATTATGTGCGTGATTTCGACCCTGAGAGCATCGGCAAAAACCCTGGGGCACCGCAGCCGACAGAAGACCTGGCTGAAGCGTTCTTCGTGCCCCGGGAAGCTTTGGATGAGTCGGTGCGCGCCGGCACGCCCGAGTTCTGCGCAGGTGTTTATCAGGAGCCCGACTATCCGTTTCCCCCCGACACCGACAACCTGCTGTACCCGGTTGTTACCGAGGCCGACCAGATCGAATACGAGCTGGGTAGAACCGTCACGTTGCGAGGTGATGTCCGGTTCGCGCAGGGTAACCGCAGCGTCACGGCAGCGCAGGCCGAGGTCGATAATCAGACCCGAAAAGCGCAGCTGGCAGGGGGTGTGCGTCTGCAGGAGCCGGGGCTGCTGCTGCAGGGAGAGCGGGCGGAAGTCGATCTCAACACCGATGAGGCAGCGCTGGAAAACGCTCAGTTCCTCATTCTCGCCAATCAGTTCCGGGGCCGGTCCGAATCCATCGAGCAGAATGCCGATGGCGATTTGAACATGGCAGGCAATGAGTTCACCCGCTGTGAGCCCGGCAACAACAACTGGCGCCTGAACGCAGAGAGCCTCACCGTGGAAAAAGGTGAGGTGTTCGGCACGGCGAGAAATGCCGTGCTCCGCGTGCGGGACGTGCCGGTGTTCTACACGCCGTACATCAAGTTTCCGGTAACCAGCGACCGTCAGTCGGGATTCCTCTTTCCGAATTTCGCCTACTCCGGAGAGGATGGTCTGGACATTGCCATCCCGTACTATCTGAACCTGGCCCCCAACTACGATGCAACAGTCGTGCCCCGTTACATCAGCGACCGGGGCGTAGGGATGGAAGGTGAGTTCCGGCACCTCGCCGAATGGCAGGAAGCGGTGTTTTCCGGCGGCTATCTTGCAGAGGATGATCTGTTTGACGGCACGTATGCGAAAGACGACTTTCAGGAGCTGTTCCCCGGGGAACCGTTCAAACCTGCCGATCGCTGGTTGGTCGCCCTGGACCAGCAGGGCCGCATCGGTCCCGTTCGCACTATTGTCGACTATGCGGACGTCAGCGATCGGGATTACTTCCGGGATCTCGGCACGGACCTGGCGTTGTCCAGCCAGATCGAACTCGAACAACGCGCGGAGCTGCGTTACCGGTTGGGTAACCTCAGCGCGCGCCTCTGGGGACAGAGCTTTCAGCGCCTAGACGAGGTCTCTGTCGATCCTTACCGCCGGTTGCCGGAGCTCGCGCTGTCTTATCTGCACAATGCCGGCCCGGCGCTGCTTTCGCTGGACCTGATCGGCGCGTCCTTCGACCGGGATACCGATGGCCTCAGGGGCACTGCGGCTGTTACCGGAGAACGCTTCCATGCAGAGCCCAAGGTGCGCCTGCCGTTTTCGTGGCCGTTTGGATTTTTCACCGCATCCGGCGGATACAGCTATACCCGCTACGACCTCGAGAAGGATCCTGCGGCGGGCGCCGCACTCGCAGACAGTTCTCCCGATCGCAGCCTTGCTTTCGGTTCGTTGGATGGCGGGCTCTTTTTCGATCGCGACTTGAACGTTCGTGGAAAAGAGCTGGTTCAGACGCTCGAGCCGCGGCTTTTCTATCTGTATCGCACCTTCGAAGACCAGAGCGATCTGCCGCGGTTCGACGCCAGCGAGCTCACGTTCTCGTATAACCAGCTTTTCCGGGAGACGCGCTTTGCCGGGCTCGATCGTCGCTCCGATGCGAACCAGCTGTCAGCGGGCGTCACCAGCCGGTTCGTCGATGCGCTCAGCGGGCGGGAATACTTCAGCGCCAGTATCGGGCAGATCTTCTACTTTGATGATCGTCGCGTGACCCTGAGCGGTTCTCCCGATGATGACGACCGGCACGGTACATCTGCGCTGGCATCGCAGCTCGTCACGACGCTGGGCGGCTACTGGTCGCTACGCAGCGGCGTGATCTGGGATCCCAACGATAACGAGGTCGATGAAAGCTGGGCCCAGATACGCTTCCGCAGAGACAACCAGCACATATTCAATGTGGGGTATCGCCACCGCGAACAGAACGATATCCGGCAGTCAGACCTGTCGCTCTACTGGCCCATTTCCAGGCACTGGTCCATCATGGGGCGATGGAACTACGATTTCGAAAGCAACCGCACCATTGAGGGGTTCGGCGGGATCGAGTACAACGACTGCTGCTGGCAGGTCCGGCTGATGGCGCGGCGTTTTCTGGATAGTCCCACAGGTCGAGATTTTGCCGACGTCGAGGCAGACGAAGGAATCTTTTTGCAGTTCGTTTTCAAAGGCCTGGCAGGTTTCGGCGGCAAGGTGGAGTCGGTGCTCAGCCGAGGTATCCGCGGTTACCGCACGGAGGCTCAGGCCGGCTATGAAAACTGGTGAGGTAGTTATGAAGTTAGGCACCACAACGATTCTTCTGGCAGCGCTGCTGTGCGCGGCGCCGCTCCATGCTGAGTACAAGGAGCTCGATGCGATCGCTGCGATCGTCGAGGAAGATGTCATTCTCGCCTCTGAGCTGCTCGAGCGCGTGGATGCAGTACAGAAGCAGATGGCGGCTTCTGATATCGCACCGCCGCCTTCCGATGTGCTCATCAGCCAGATCATGGAACGGCTGATACTCGAGAGCATCCAGCTACAGCAGGCGGAGCGTCGCGGTATCGATATCGACGACGAGACGCTCACCCGTGCCGTCATGCAGTTCGCGGCGAACAACAAAATGAGCCTCGAGCAGTTTCAGGCGGCGCTCGTGCGGGATGGTTTGAGCTATCCATCTTTTCGCGAAGAAATCCGCCGGGAAATGCTCCTGACCCGGCTGCAACGAGGCATCGTCAATCGTCGAATTTCGGTGTCTGAGCAGGAGATTCAGGACCTTCTGAGCTCGCCCTTCTACCAGGCGATGCTGTCTGACGAGTTTCGGGTGGGGCACATCCTGCTGACGGTTGACCAGGATGCGTCTGAGGAAGTGGCGGAGGCCGCGCTGGCCAAGGCCGATGAGATCGTCACCTCTCTTCGAGAGGGCGGTGATTTCGCGCAGGCGGCAATTGCCAACTCATCTGCATCCACGGCGCTGGAGGGCGGTGACCTGGGCTGGCGCAAAGCCGCGGAGCTGCCCAGCCTGTTTGCCGAAAAAATTCTGAACATGTCGCAGGGCGAAGTGGCCGACCCGATTGTCGTACCCGGCGGGATACATATCGTCAAACTGCTCGAACAGCGCGGTGCTGGCACGCAGCAGGAGATGCAGCGCAAACTCAGACACATACTGGTGCAGCCGTCTGAGATTCGTACAGAAGAGCAGACCGAAGCGCTTGCCTGGAAAATCTACGAAGACCTGCTCAACGGCGCCAATTTCGCGGAGCTTGCTGCTGAGCACTCTCAAGACCCGGGCTCGGCGCTCAATGGTGGCGATCTCGGCTGGTCGAACGGCGAAGAGTTCGTCCCCGAGTTCCGCCAGCAGGTGGCCGCCACGGCTGTGGGTGAAATGAGCCAGCCGTTCCGTTCGCAGTACGGCTGGCACATTCTCGAAGTCGAGGCCGAGCGGGAGCAGGATATGAGTCAGGCGGCCCGCGAAGACATGGCGCTGCGCGTGCTTCATCAGCGTCGTTTCAACGAGGAGCTGGAAGCATGGCTGAAGGAAATTCGTGACGAAGCGTTCGTCGAACTCCGCCTCTAGAACTCTGATCATTACGCCGGGAGAGCCGGCGGGGGTCGGGCCCGATCTGATTCTGGCGCTGGCCCGTGAAGAACGTTCGACGTGTTGGGTGGTGGCTGCTGATATCGAGATGCTGCGTGAGCGCGCGCAGCTTCTGGGCTACGCCCTGACGCTGGATGAGCATCTCGAACGACCGAGCACGGAGGCATCACGGCTGACCGTGGCCCATATACCCCTGGCTCGCCCCGCAATTGCTGGCCGTCTGCAGCCGGAAAACGCAGCTTCAGTCGTGCGAACACTGGAGTATGCGCACGATGGGTGCCTGGACGGGCGCTTTGACGCGCTGGTGACCGGACCGGTCCAGAAGTCGGTGATCAATGAAGGCGGCGTGCCGTTCACTGGGCATACTGAATTTCTGCAGGAACGCAGCAGCGTGGAAGATGTGGTGATGATGCTAGCAGCGGATGCGCTGCGGGTGGCACTCGTCACGACGCACCTGCCCTTGCGCGAAGTGCCGGACGCCATATCTCCCGCTCTGCTCGAGCGTCGGCTGCGGATACTGCATGAAGCCCTGCTATCGTCGTTTGGCATTCGGAATCCACGCATCCTGCTCTGCGGGCTCAATCCACACGCAGGTGAAAAAGGACATCTCGGGCGCGAAGAGATTGAAGTGTTCGAACCGGTAGCCGAGAAATTGCGCGGCGAGGGCTGGCGTCTGGTTGGGCCAATGCCTGCGGACACGGCGTTCACGCCGGCTCAACTCGATGGTGCAGACGCGGTTATGGCAGCATTTCACGACCAGGGCCTGCCGGTTCTCAAACACGCGGGCTTCGGTCGTGCGGTCAATATCACGCTGGGGCTGCCGTTTGTGCGCACCTCTGTTGACCATGGCACGGCGCTCGATCTGGCGGGGAGTGGAGCCGCCGATGCAGGCAGCTTCGCGGCGGCAATCGACTGCGCTGCCACACTGTGCAGGTGAACGATTCATGAAAGCCCGAAAGCGTTTCGGCCAGCATTTTCTAACCGATACCTCAGTCGTCGATGCGATGATCAGAGCGCTGGCGCTGCGACGTAGCGATCGTGTGGTGGAAATCGGCCCGGGCCGTGCAGCGTTGACCGAGCCGCTCTATGCAGAGGTAGACCACCTGACGCTGATCGAACTG
>JAUIKX010000318.1 GCA_030430515.1 Gammaproteobacteria bacterium
GGGGGCTCGCACCCTGGCTGATACCCACATAGTCGCGGGTTGCCCTGACCAGCGCTACGGCGTACTCCAGCACAACCTGATCCACCGTAACATTCGCCGCAGCGGCTCGCAGCGCCAGCAACCCCTCCGTATCGAGCACCGCCTGAACCCCTTCCGTGTGCAGGCCTCCAACGATGCGGCCTTCCGTCTGACTGCGCACCAGCTGGCGCTCTTCCGATTCTGGCGGATAATCGATGAGCGTTTTCATCATGAAGCGATCCAGCTCTGCTTCGGGCAGCGGGTAGGTGCCGTCCTGCTCTATCGGATTCTGGGTCGCCAGCACCATGAATGGCTGCGATACAACAAATGCCTTGCCTTCGATGGTCACCTGCTGCTCCTGCATTACCTCCAGGAGCGACGCCTGGGTTTTAGCCGGCGCGCGGTTGATCTCATCGGCCAGCAACAGATTTGTAAACACCGGACCGCGCCGCACTTCGAAGCGCTCCTCTTTCATGTTGTAGATCGCATGCCCCGTTACGTCCGTCGGCATCAGATCGGGCGTGAACTGAATCCGCTTTGCCTGCCCCCCGAAAGTTCCGGCAAGTGCCCGCACCAGTAACGTTTTGCCTAGGCCAGGTACACCTTCAATGAGCACGTGCCCGCCTGCGAGCAGACATACAAGCACCTCCCGCACTACATCCGACTGGCCGACATAGACCTTGGCAATCTCTCCAGTAATGCTGGATATGACTTGTTGCTGGGTCTGCACTGTTTCCATTATTGCCCCTTGGTCATTTGTTTCGATCTATAATCGTGAGAATTCTCACCTGACGCTTGAAGGCCTGAACATCCTTCGAGGATTCAGCTTCCACGGCCCATTGCACCTGTGCTTCCGTCAGTCCGGAAGCCCGCGCCAGCTCAGAGATCCTTTCCGCGCGACGGTCATCGGAAAGGTGCGCGAATTCCGCCAGCACTGATCTGCGCAGCGCATCGAGCAGCTCTGCACTGTCACCCTGCTGCCAGAGGAATCGACTCACGCCACGGATGTGTTCCTGCAGAGAACGTCTCGGGCAGGCCTCAGTGAGCACGAGCCCGCGCCGGTCGACACCACGCCACACCAGAAGTATGAGGAGCACGACTACAAGACAGACTGCCAGACTGTAACGCTTCCATATAATCTCGGTGATATGCGGCATTTCGGTGCTGAAAACGAGATGCACCCCGCCGCGCCCCTCTCCAAGCCAGCGCAGGAAGTGCGCATGATCATGGCAACCAATCTGGTCATTGCGCCATAGTTGCAGGGACGTGAGCACATAAACCAACCCGTTTTCGTAAGGGGCGGCAACGAGCTGATATCCGACCTCGTTGCCAGCTGCGGCATATCCCGACTCTGCAGGCATAAGCAGATATCGTTCCCTGGATTGCGCAATGCGATGGCCGACCGGCTCACCTTCGAGAGCAACCCGGGTCAGACGCGACCCACCTAAACATCGATCGCCGAGCAGCTGGAGCTCTTCGAGCGCATCCTGAAGGTCCTGATCGTCGTCTGCTTTATCCGTCTCTTCGTCATCATCATCCGGATCGACACCATCTTCGCCGTGCAGCTCCAGACCGAGCAGATCCAGAATCGGATCTCCGCTTTCCTGCCGGCCATAGCTGTAGAAGTCGTTAGCCACCACCACCAGCCGGCCGCCTTCGGCCACCCAGCGAACAAGTGAATCTACACGCCGTTCGCTTGCGGTGCGCAGAGAGGAACCGACGATGATCAGAGCATTCGTGCCAGGAAGATCGTCAAAGAGGCTCAGCCCGTCATGGCGCTCAAATGAAATATCGAACGTATCGAGAAAGCGCTCAGCGGCAAGGTACGGATTCCGGCGCGCCTCTTCGGAAGGCGGACCCGGAACCTCCACCTCTTTCCACTCTGCGAAATACAGACCCACCGACGCCCCGGCAACCAGCAAACCTGCGATCAGCCAGAGCATCAGGTTTCTGCTCATGTCTGTGTCCCGCCCGAGGTGCGATCAAAATGCTTCTGCCAGGCGCTGCACAAGCTGTCGAATGCCTCTTCCGAAACCGCTCGGTGAGCATACGCAACGATCTGCCACTGACGCACCAGATCGGTAAAAGGCTGGTGGGTATCAGCCGGTGCGCTTCGCCGCACCTCCTGCAGGCAGTCTCCTTCGGTGTCACCGGCCCGGAATCTGCAGCCATACTGGTCTACCATCGCCAGCAGTACCCCACGGAGCAGGAGGCTCAGCGCCACGCGCTCATCCCCCTGCTGCCAGGCTTCTCTCGCAGAGCTGATCACATCTTCCGGAAGGGTGTCGCCAGACAAAGACAGACCAAACAGCTGCGTCGGCGCCCTGGCCCTGCCAGGAGATGTTGATGCACCCGCCCAATCGAGCAGCTTCAAACGTACGAGCAACCAGACGATGAGCGCGGCCAGGCTCAGCCACAGCAGCATCTCTCCAATGATCGCCAGACCGCCAAAGAAGGCCCCCAGATCCATCGCCTCTTCTTTTTCCGCCTCGTCGAAGTCCAACCACCCGTCAAGAAAAGCCGGATAGCGGTACGTCTCGATGGAGACAAACGCCTCATCGGCGAGGATCGTCTCTACAGCCTGGCGGGACGCTTCCGTTCGAGCGTCTGTTTCCGCGGATACGGGAACTGGTGACAGGGCGAAACCGAGCAGGACGACCATGGCAAGTGCGGCCAGGCGACCAGCGAGCCGACGGAATCCCACCTCGATATCCCAGGCTTCGAGCTCCGCCCGTCGATTCAGATACAGAGAAAACCCGCCTGCCACATAAAACGGCGCAAAGATGCAGGCCGCAAGAAGATATGCTGCATTGTTCAGCCAACGCTGCCATGGCTCCGTCTGCCCCAGAAAGGAAAGCAGGTCTGTGGCCTCAGACTGCGGGACGAAAATCCAGATGGTGGTAATGGCACCCATCATCAGGAATCCCTCGATATGAATACCCACAACGGTCAACCAGGTCGCCACACCCGCTGCTCTGCCGCCGAGCGTGCGAAGCCTTTGCCCGCGCAACGCATCCGATGGGCGCTCCAGAACCCAGACAGACGCATCGAAGGACCTTCTCGGAGACAGACGACGGAAGGTCAGAGACCCGGCAATTCCCGGCACGACCACAGCCGTCCAGTCTCTCCAGGCCTCCCTGAAAGGCGGCACATCCGCGAATATGGCTCTGGAAATGTAACGCAGCGGCAGCCGCTCGAATGCAGGCTTGAGCCACCAGATCACGAACCCGACCACTAGAGGGTAGTCGGTGAACAGCACAAGTGAGAGCGCGAAGATTACCGCTACGGGAAGAGCAAACAGCAGAAACAGAGGAACGTACCAGCGGCGGGCGATGAGCATGCCCAGATCCACAGCCTGATAGTGATTGCGCGGACGGACTTCGATGTTGAGCCGCTCAAGATCCACGGCGGCGCCCGGCAAAGACGAAATAGCTGATTACCAGAATCCACATGACGATACCGACCACGTACTTCACCATGATCGGCAGCAGCGTGCTCGATGACCAGAACGCTTCTACAAATGCCGCCCCGAGCAACATGACTGCGGCACCAATGACGATTTCCACACCCCGAGCCGCGGCATCGCGCAGGGCGACCGCCCGGGAAACGCCCCCCGGCATGAGCAGTGCGCT
>JAUIKX010000319.1 GCA_030430515.1 Gammaproteobacteria bacterium
CCTTCAAGCACTCGTAGCGACGTCGGGCTAAGACGTCGTTATACTTGCCGCCGTTTTTTCAGCTGCCGCTCAGGCCAATCATGACCGTTGAGATGAAAGTCAAAGAACTACGCGACGCGTACCTGCGCTTCTTCGAGGAGCGTGGCCACACGATCGTGCCCTCGTCCAGCCTGGTGCCTAACAACGATCCGACGCTGCTGTTTACCAATGCCGGCATGAATCAGTTCAAAGATGCGCTGCTAGGACGTGAAGATCTTGGCTTCAAACGGGCGGTATCCACTCAGCGTTGTGTCCGTGCCGGCGGAAAACACAATGACCTCGAAAATGTCGGCTACACCGCACGCCACCACACGTTTTTCGAGATGCTCGGTAACTTCAGCTTCGGCGACTACTTCAAGAATGAAACCATCGCCTGGGCCTGGGAGTTTGCCACTCAGGTGCTTGGTATCCCGAAGGAAAAGATATGGGTCACGGTCCATCCCACAGATGACGAGTCGCGTGCCATCTGGCGCGACGACGTTGGGGTGGCGGAGGATCGCATCATCGATATTGAAGACAATTTCTGGACGATGGGCGATACCGGTCCCTGCGGGCCCTGCACGGAGCTGTTCTACGATCATGGCCCTGAAGTAGAAGGTGGTCCGCCAGGCAGTCCGGAGGAAGACGGTGATCGGTACATCGAATTCTGGAACCTGGTGTTCCCTCAGTTCGACCGTTCGGCCGATGGTACGCTGAACCCGCTGCCTCAACATGGGGTCGATACGGGTATGGGCCTCGAGCGTGTTGCAGCGATTCTGCAACACGTGCATAGCAACTACGAGACGGACCTGTTCCGCGGGCTGATGCTCGCTGCGGGGCGTTTTGCGGGTATTACCGAAGTGAATCAGGTGCTCGCCAACGCTTCGCTTCGCGTCATTGCAGACCACATACGCTCGAGCGCCTTTCTCATCGCCGATGGTGTGATGCCTGGTAATGAAGGCCGTGCCTACGTGTTGCGCCGTATCATCCGCCGTGCGCTTCGACATGCCAACAAGCTGGGCATCGACGAGCGTTTTTTCCATAAGCTCGTCGATCCGTTGATCGAAGAGATGGGCGAGGCATTTCCGCTTCTGGTGGAGAGACGCGATGCAGTGGCAGCAGCGCTTCTGCGAGAAGAGGAACGATTCGCTGAAACGCTGAGCCAGGGTATGGCGATTCTCGAAGAAGGCATTGCCGAGCTGAAAGGACGGGTAATTCCAGGCGATCTGGTGTTCAAGCTTTACGACACTTACGGCTTTCCTGCGGATCTGACTGCCGACGTGGCTCGTGAGCGTGGGCTCACTTGTGATATGGCAGGCTTTGAGCAGGCGATGCAGACCCAGCGCAGTCGTAGCAGTGAGTCAGCGAAATTCAGTGCAAGCCTCGGGCAGGTCGTGCAGGTATCCGGGCAGGTTCAGTTTCAGGGCTACGAGGCGACTGAGCACGAGGCGGTTGTTCAAAACCTGTTCGACAGTGATGGCAAGCCGCTCGACAAGCTGGTCGCTGGAGACGATGGCGTGCTGGTTCTCGACCAGACGCCTTTTTACGCTGAATCGGGCGGCCAGGTTGGTGATCGGGGTGTGATTCGTTCCGAGGGCTTCGGCTTCAAGGTGAAAGACACTCAGGTGGCCGGGCAGCAGTACATACACATCGGCGAAGTGGTCGAAGGCGAAATCGCTTCTGGTGCACCTGTGTCTGCGGTCGTCGCTGCAGACCGTCGCGCTCACATCCGCAGAAATCACTCAGCGACGCATCTCATGCATGCAGCTCTTCGACTGGTCCTCGGAGATCACGTGCAGCAGAAAGGCTCGCTGGTTGATGATGCGAGGCTGCGCTTCGACTTTTCACACCCGCAGGCTCTAACAGCAGACGAACTTGCTGAAATCGAGCGTATCGTCAACGAGCAGGTGCTGGCCAATTCGGAAGTGACCACCGATCTACTGTCTTACGATGAGGCTGTCGAGCGTGGGGCGATGGCGCTATTCGGTGAAAAATATGGCGATCGCGTGCGCGTACTGACCATGGGCGGAGGCTACTCGGTGGAGCTCTGCGGCGGTACGCATGTGCAGCGCACGGGTGACATCGGCCTGTTCAAGATCATCAGCGAAACAGGTATTGCAGCTGATGTACGGCGTATCGAGGCCGTTACGGGTGCTGGTGCTTTGAAGCGGGTGTCTGAGGCGGACGTTACTTTGCGCGCGCTGTCAGATCTTCTTAAGGCAGGCAATTCAGAGCTGCCGGAAAAAGTTGCGTCGCTGCTGGCCGAGCAACGACGCCTGTCCAAGACCGTTCTGCAGCTTGAAAACAAACTCGCGGCCGAAGAAGGCGCAGACCTGGCAAACAGCGTGGTCGAGGTTGCGGGTGTGCAGGTACTGGCCGCTGCCGTGCCGGGTGGTGCGAAAGCGCTGATGCCCACGCTTGATTCTCTGCGTGGAGGCAAGCTTCAGTCGGGTGTGGTGGTGCTCGGTGCTGACGATGGCGGCAAGGTCAATCTGGTTGCCAGTGTCAGCAAGGACCTGGTCGGCCGCATCAAGGCGCCGGAGCTGGTCAATCTGGTGGGCGCCGACGTGGGTGCCAAGGGCGGCGGTCGTCCGGAAATGGCACGCGCTGGTGGCGGCACGAAACCTGAGGCTTTGAATGCGGCGCTGGCTCAGGTGGCGTCCCATGTCGAGAAGATATTGAGCTGATATGGCACTGATTGTTCAGAAATATGGCGGCACCAGCGTCGGCAGCGTCGAACGCATACGCGGTGTGGCCGACCGCATCGTACGCTACCGTGAAGCGGGCCATCAGGTCTGTGTGGTTTCCAGCGCTATGAGCGGCGAAACCAATCGTCTGGATGCGCTCGGCAAGGAAATGGTAGCGCGTCCCTTGGCGCGCGAGATGGATGTTCTGCTCTCATCGGGCGAACAGGTAGCCATCGCGCTTCTTGCCATTGCGCTGACGGCTCGGGGAGTTCCGGCGCAGTCCTTTCTTGGTTTTCAGATTGCGATTCGAACCGATGACGCCCACAGCAGGGCACGAATCGAAAGTATCGACACGGAGAAACTCCAGTCGGTGATCGACCAGGGAATTGTTCCTGTGATCGCTGGTTTCCAGGGCATTGACGATCATGGGGCCATCACAACCCTCGGACGCGGGGGCTCGGATACCACCGCGGTTGCTGTGGCTGCAGCGCTCGGCGCTGATGAGTGTGAAATCTGTACCGACGTGGATGGTGTGTACACCGCGGATCCCCGGGTAGAACCGAGAGCGCGCAGGCTGGGTACCGTGACCTTTGAAGAGATGCTGGAGCTTGCCAGCCTGGGTTCGAAAGTGCTTCACCCGCGCTCGGTGGAGTTTGCCGGAAAGTACCAGGTGCCTCTCAGGGTGCTGTCCACGTTTGAAGAGGGGCAGGGTACCCTCATTACCATGGAGCAAGACAACATGGAGCAACCCTAGTAGCCATTCGGCGGAGCGCATACTCGCAGCACGAGTACTTAGACTCCAGTGGCAGCCCGCTGCCCGGAACGCGACTGATCGCGAATCGGCACGGCGGGCGCGTAGCTCAGTGGTAGAGCACACCCTTCACACGGGTGGGGTCGCAAGTTCAATCCTTGCCGCGCCCACC
>JAUIKX010000320.1 GCA_030430515.1 Gammaproteobacteria bacterium
TACTCCGCGTCAATCTTGGCGATCTCACGTCGCGCGACCCGGGCGGAAAGCGGAATATAGCCATCTTTCACCACGATTTCCTGACCGGCTTGCGAGAGTACGAGCTTGAGAAACTCACGCGTCATCGGCGACAGTGGTGTATCAGGCTTCTTATTGATGTACACATAAAGATATCGCGACAGCGGGTAGTCACCGGACATTGCGTTTTCGGCTGTTGCCGCAATGGGATCCATGTCTGCATCCTCGGCCAACGGCACAGCGCGCACACCAGAGGTGATGTAGCCGATGCCCGAGTAGCCGATACCGTTCAGTGATGAGGCGGCCGCCTGCACAACGGAGGCGGAGCCGGGCTGCTCGTTGACCGTGTTCTTAAAGTCGCCCGAGCAAAGCGCAACTTTCTTGAAGTAGCCGTAGGTACCTGAAACGGAGTTGCGACCGTAGAGCTGAATGGGGCGGTCAGCCCACGAGCCTGGCAGGCCGAGCTGGCCCCAGGTGCTCACGTCGTCACCGGCGCCGCAACGGCGCGTCGCGGAGAATACGGCGTCGACCTGAGGAATGGTCAGCGACTCGATGGGATTGTCCTTGTGCACGAAGACCGCCAGCGCATCCAGAGCCACGCGAATTCCCATGGGCTTGTAGCCGTAGCGGCTTTCGAAGGCCTCGATCTCCTTGTCTTTCATCATGCGGCTCATCGGCCCGAAGGTGGCGGTACCTTCGGTCAGCGCCGGTGGGGCAGTGGAGGATCCGGCAGCCTGCACCTGAATGTTGACGTTGGGGTAGTTCTGCTTGAACGCCTCCGTCCACAGCGTCATGAGATTAGCCAGCGTATCCGAGCCGACACTCGACAGGTTGCCGGAGATGCCGCTCACCCGCTCATAGACCGGAAGGTTTTCATCAACCTGTGCGGCCTGCAGCGGTGCGCAGGTGGCGGCGAAGGCCAGTAGGGCCAGGAATCTGAAAGTCATGGTTGCTTTCCTCGTGTTGCTTGGGATTCGGCTGACGCCGATGGTGAGTTGATTGGCCGGCGAAGTTGCGCCGGGGCGAATGTGCAGTGGAAACGACTGCCCTTGCCGAGCTGGCTGTCGATCTCGAGATGCGTGTTGTGCCGCTTCAGAACGTGCTTGACGATGGCAAGCCCCAGGCCTGTGCCTCCACTCACCCGCGAGCGGGCAAGGTCTACCCGGTAGAAGCGTTCGGTGAGCCGGTGCAGATGCTCCGACGCGATCCCCACACCTTCGTCGCTGATGCTCAGCACGGCCGCGTCGCCTTCGTCGTACCAGGACAGTACGATGCGGCCGCCGTTCGGGCTGTAGCGAATGGCGTTGGCGAGCAGGTTGCCCACCGCGCTCTCCAGCTCGTTGGCGACGCCCAGCACGGCCGCGTCACTTTGCACATCCGCGACGATCTCGTGGTGGCCATCCGAAAGCCCCTCGAGCGCGCGGGTCACGTGCTGAAAGACGGTGCGCATGCCCACGGGGGTGCGATCGTCGTCCATCAGCGATGGGCTCGATTCCAGTCGCGTGAGCAGCAACAGATCCTGCACCAGCGCGTGCATGCGCTGTGCCGGACCGACCAGCCGGCGTACCAGCGCTTCGGTGGCTTCGGCGTCGAGCGTTTCCTCCTGCAGGGTCTCCAGGTACCCCAGAATGACGGTCAGCGGCGTGCGCAGCTCGTGGGAAACATTGGCGACGAAGTCCTGGCGCATGCTCAGCAAACGGTTCAGCTCGGTGACGTTGCGCACCAGCAGCAGAGACCGATCCTCGGCAACCGGAATGCGCCGCACCTCCAGCCGCAAACCTTCTTCCAGGGGGGAGGTGAATTCCACCGGCTCATCTTTCATGGTGCGCAGAAACTCGATGAGCTTGGGATGACGCACCAGCTCGGCAATGTGGATACCCACGTCGCGATTCGTGAGGTGAAAAATCGTGCGCGCTGCCGGGTTGAAGCTGTCTATGCGACCCGAGGCATCCAGCATGACGGCCGCATCCGGCAGCGCTTCGGTAACCGCCCGCATCTGCCGGAGTCGGGTCAGGGCCTGGTTGGAGCGTTGGCGTTGCCGCCGGTTGGCGCGGAACAGGGCATCCGCCGCAGCCTGCCAGGCATCGGTGCGGAATTCCGGCCGCGCCAGTGGCCGCTCGGACCAGCGTCGTAAGCGCACGTACTCCAGATGTTGCAGGACAACCCAAGCGCCAAACGCCCAGGCCAGTCCCCAGCCGACGGCGGCAAAGGCCCATCCGACCACGAGGCCGAACGTCAGCAGCCCGCCAAGGAGCAGGTAGTCCCGTGGGGAGTAGAAGTTCACGCGCTGAACCGATAGCCGACGCCGCGTACGGTTTCCACGTGCTTGTCCAGGCCGAAAGGCTTCAACGCCTTGCGCAAACGCAGCACGTGCACGTCCACGGTGCGCTCTTCTACGTAGATGCTTCGGCCCCACACATGATCCAGCAGCTGCGCACGATCAAATACCCGATTGGGGTGGGACATGAAATGTTCGAGCAGGCGAAACTCGGTGGGCCCGAGCTTCACGGGTTGTCCGTCCACGCGCAGCTGGTGCGATCGCAGATCCAGCGTCATCCCGCCAATATTGATGGCGCCATCGTCAGGTTTGCCGGACCTGCGCAGCAGAGCTCTGATGCGCGCCACGAGCTCACGCGGAGAGAATGGCTTGGTGAGATAGTCATCGATACCGGAGTCGTAGCCTTTGAGCTTGTCTGCTTCTTCACCGCGAGCGGTGAGCATGATGATCGGCAGCTCGGCAGTGAACGCATCCCGTCGCAGTCGCGACGCCAGATCGACACCGCTCATGCGCGGTAGCATCCAATCGACGATGGCGAGGCTCGGCAGCTGCCGGTCGAGCATGCCGAGCGCCTGTTCGGCACTGTCTGCCTCCCACACCGTGAAACCGGCTCGGCTCAGCGTAAAGGAGAGCATCTCTCGAATCTCCGCTTCGTCTTCGACGACGAGGACAGTGTTAGCTGTGTGATCCATCGGGCAAGGGCCTGGTTGTCGGACGTTACCGGATGCGAATCCGGACGGGCGGCCATTTAGCCCCGGCAATGTAACAGCTGCATGACAACGTGCAACGAACGCTCTAGCGTGCATTCAGGGCCTTGCGATTGATCGCCTCCAGGCAGATGGCGGGCATGCTGCACGGGTATTGTTACAGTTTGATGACACCGTGACAGCGCCCGGCAGAGTGCGGCCTGGCAGGCCTGAAAGCCATACGCTAACCTTCGCCGCCATGTTAGCGCCGGCGCACTTCGCCGCCGGCGTGGGGCAAACCACACAGGAGCACGACAGCATGGGCGAGAAAACACAGATTCAGGCAGACGACGGTTTCGCTCTGGGCGCATACGTCAGCCGTCCACAAGGCACCCCGAAGGGAGCCATAGTGGTCATTCAGGAAATCTTCGGGGTGAATGCGCATATCCGCGAAGTTACGGACGGCTATGCAGCCGATGGCTACTACGCCATCGCGCCACAGATATTCGACCGAATCGAGCCGGGCATCGAGCTCGGTTACACGGATGCCGACATGGGGCAGGGCATCGAGCTCGCATTTCAGAAGCTCGATCATGGCCGGGCGCTGGCGGACGTGCAGTGCGCCATCAAAGAAGCCGGCA
>JAUIKX010000321.1 GCA_030430515.1 Gammaproteobacteria bacterium
GTACGCGATGATGGCCCGAAATCCCATTTCAGCAAGGCGGGCACGCCAACCATGGGCGGTGCGCTGATACTCATTGTCATTTTCCTGACTACAGTCGCCTGGGGTGATCTTTCCAACCGCTACATCTGGGTCGTACTCACGGTCACCATGGCGTTCGGAGTCATCGGCTGGGTAGATGATTATCTGAAGATTTCGCGGAAGAACAGCAAGGGCCTCATCGCGCGCTGGAAGTACTTCTGGCAATCGGTGGTGGGGCTTGCCGCGGCGCTTTACCTCTACTACACAGCGCAATCGCCGGTGGAGACCGATCTGATCGTGCCGTTTTTCAAGGACATCGCTGTTCCGCTGGGAGCCGGTTATGTCGTGCTTGCGTATTTCATGATGGTCGGCATGAGCAACAGCGTTAACCTGACCGACGGGCTCGACGGCCTGGCGATATTGCCCACGGTAATGGTCGCTGCGGCGCTGGGCCTCATATCGTATCTGGTCGGACACATGGAGTTTGCCGAGTACCTGCAGATTCCCTACATAGCTGATGCCGGCGAGTTGTCGGTTTTCTGCGGAGCGCTCATCGGTGCCGGGCTTGGCTTTCTCTGGTTCAATGCTTATCCCGCACAGGTCTTCATGGGGGACGTGGGTGCGCTGGCGCTGGGCGCGGCGCTGGGTATCGTCGCGATCATCGTTCGCCACGAGATCGTTCTGCTGATCATGGGCGGGCTCTTCGTGCTGGAGGCGGCTTCGGTCATTCTTCAGGTTGCGTCTTTCCGGCTGACGGGTAAACGCATGTTCAGAATGGCGCCGATCCACCATCACTTCGAACTCAAGGGCTGGCCGGAGCCTCGTGTCATCGTCAGGTTCTGGATCGTTGCTCTGGTGCTTGTGCTGATCGGTCTGTCCACGCTGAAGCTGCGATGAGTGAAAGCACGGTCATCATTGGCGCAGGCGTTACCGGGGTGAGTGCTGCCCGACATATGCTGGCGCAGAGCGGCAATCCGCCGCCTGTTGTGCTCGATACGCGAGCTGACCCGCCGGCTGTGGACCAGCTCAGGGCCATGGGCATTGATGTTCGCACGGCGGTAGAAAGGCACGACTGGGTCGGTGGGGAACGGGTAATCGTCAGTCCCGGGGTCAGTCTGGATGCTGACCTCGTCGTGTCTGCCCGACTGGCCGGAGCCAGGCTGAGCAGTGATATCGATCTCTTCTTCGAGGCGGTGCAGGTACCGGTACTCACCGTTTCCGGTACGAACGGCAAGAGCACGGTGACCTCCATGGCTGCCGCACTGCTGCGCGCGCAAGGTATGAATGCGATCGCGGGCGGCAACCTGGGAGACGCGGCCCTGGATATTCTGTTGGTTGATGCAGAGGCGTATGTGCTGGAGCTGTCCAGCTTTCAGCTGGAACGGATGGGCGTCCATGAGCACGAAGCCTCGGTTCTGCTCAATGTCACGGATGATCACCTGGATCGTCACGGTGATCTTGCTGGTTATACCGCTGCCAAGCAGCGCGTCTTCGATGGCGCCGGCGTGTGTGTCTTCAATCGGACAGACCCGCTGACAGAGCCTCGGCGGGCTGATGTGCGGAGGGTGAGTTTCTCGTTGGATCAACCGGCGAACGAGAATGAGTGGGGTATTCGCGAGGGTTTTTTTGCCTGCGGCGATGAGCAGTTGCTGGAGGTGCAGGAACTGGCGCTGCCAGGTGCGCACAACCAGCTCAACTTTCTCGCGGCGTGCGCTCTAGCCAGTGAGCTGGCGCTCTCGCCGGGCGCCATGAACGAAGTGGCGCGTTCGTTTTCCGGTCTCGAACACCGTTGCCAGGAAGTCGCGGAAAAGTGCGGAGTCCGTTTCGTGGATGACAGCAAGGCGACGAACGTCGGCGCGACGATGGCGGCCGTGCAGGGGCTCGTCGGTGAGCTCGACGGATCGGCTCGAATCGTGCTCATCGCCGGCGGTGACGGTAAGGGTGCCGACTTTGCACCGCTTGAGTCTCTAAAGCCGTTTCTGCGTTCTGTTGTGCTCATCGGTCGAGATGCAGAGCTGCTCGCCAGTGTCTTCGATGCAACCTGCTGCCATCGAGCGCAGGGCCTCGAGGATGCGGTTGGCGTTGCCGGAGCATTGGCGCGCCCGGGAGACATCGTGCTGCTGTCCCCGGCATGTGCGAGCTTCGACATGTTCGACAACTTCGAGCATCGGGGGCGCTGTTTCGCGCGGTTCGCGGAGGCGTTCTGCCGATGAGAAATTCCGTGCAATCCATCGGTGCTCAATGGGCGACGAGCACGTCGGTGATCGCCTGGATGCTGCTGCTGGCGGTCGGCGTGATCATGGTGCACTCGGCCACCATCGCCGAACCGGGTGTGTACACCCAGCGCCATCTCATCTATCTGGTTCTTTCGCTGATCAGCGTTGTTTTCACGGTAGTGATACCGCTCGAGTGGTGGAAACGGGTGCACAAGGTTCTGCTGGTCGCTGCGGTCGCGTTCTGCATTGCGGTGCTGATCCCCGGGCTCGGCAGCGAAGCCAAAGGCGGCCAGCGCTGGATTCGTTTTGCAGGGTTTTCGTTGCAGGCCTCAGAAGTGGTCAAACCGCTGGTGCTCATCTATCTCGCGGGTTATCTCGAACGCTTCGGCCATCTGCTGGGCGATCGGTCTTTCGATCTGGTCAAACCGCTGCTGCTGGTGGGGCTCGTCTGTTTCCTGCTCATTCTCGAACCCGATTTTGGTGGCGCCGTGGTTCTGGTGAGTGCCACCTGTGGGTTGCTGTTTCTGGCAGGCGCCCGCTTGCGTCACTTCATTCTTCTCATCGGGGTCGCGTTGGGGATCGGTGCGCTGCTCATCGTCACACAACCCTATCGCATGGCCCGGGTAACGGCGTTTACAGACCCCTGGGCGTCGCCTTTCGGCGATGGCTATCAGCTGGTTCAGGCGCTGATCAGTTTCGGCCGCGGAGAATTGATGGGCCTCGGGTTGGGTGAAGGTATTCAGAAGTTGTCCTACCTCCCGGAGGCGCACAATGATTTCATTGTTTCCGTGATCGCGGAGGAGCTCGGCGTCGCAGGCGTGCTGCTGGTCATGGGGCTGTTCGTGGTGCTCGTGCTCGGCATCATGCAGCGCGCCCGGTTGCACCTTCAGGAAGAACGCCGCTTTGCGGGGTACCTCTGCTATGGGGTTGCGCTCATCTTCGCGCTGCAGTTCATCGTCAACGTGGGCGTGAATACCGGAGTACTGCCGACCAAAGGCCTGACGCTGCCGTTCGTGAGCTTTGGCGGCAACAGTCTGCTGGTCTGCTGCATCATGTTCGGGCTGGTGCTGCGTGGTGATGTTGAAGCCATGCAGCCGGCTGAGCGCAGCCGCCGCAGAGGAGGAAGGCAACCATGGCGATGAAACCGTCTTCACCCGCCCAATACTATGTGCCCGAGATGGGCCGGGTCCGACGTATTCACTTCGTGGGTATCGGTGGTGCAGGCATGTGCGGCATCGCCGAGGTACTGCTCAATCAGGGGTACGATGTCTCCGGTTCGGATCAGGTTCTTGGGGCGACGACCCAACGACTCGTCGCCCGGGGTGCACACGTTGCGCAGGGCCATGATGCGCAGAACGTCAAAGGTGCTCACGTCGTC
>JAUIKX010000020.1 GCA_030430515.1 Gammaproteobacteria bacterium
TCCAGGATGCTCCGATTCCCGACACGACGACCGAAAACGGCCACCGGATTCTGCTCAGCCATGTAGACGGCGACGGCTTTCCGAGCCGGGCCGAGCTACCGGGCACACCGTTCAGCGCCGAGGTGCTTCTGGAGCAGGTGTTCAAAGCCATCGACCTGCCGCACACCGTCAGCATCATTGAAGGTGAGATTTCCGCAGCCGGGCTCTATTCGGAGTTGGCCGAAGAGCTGGAAGCCATCGCACGCAGCATATTCGCGCTACCCAATGTGGAAATCGCCAGCCACTCTTTCAGCCACCCGTTCTTCTGGTCTCGACGAGACGACGTCGATGCGTCCGACACCCTGTACGGCCTCGGCTTACCGATACCCGGCTACGATACCAATGTGCAGCGTGAGATCGTCGGATCGATCGAATACATCAACCGGCACCTGGCACCAGAGGGGAAACGCGCCAAAGTTTTCCTGTGGACCGGCGACGCCATCCCCAGCGCGGATACAGTCGCCATCGTCAACGAGCTGGGAATTGCCAACCTCAACGGCGGTAACACGCAGATTCGCAACGCGCGCCCATCCATCACCAACATTTCACCACAAAGCCGCTGGACCCCGGAGGGTTACCAGATCTTTGCGCCCATGATGAACGAGAACATCTACACAAATGACTGGACGGGACCATTCAACGGTTTCTCCAGAGTCACCGAAACATTCGATCTGACAGACCGCCCACGCCGTCTGAAGCCACTGTCGATCTACTACCACTTTTACTCCGGCACCAAGCCCCAGGCACTCCGCGCACTGCTGGATGTCTACGAGAACGCTCTGGCCCGACCGCATACCGCCATGTACATCAGCGAGTACGCAGCGCGCGTGCAGGGTTTCCACAGCGCGCGAATCCGCCGACGCAACGACGGCGCGTGGCTGGTGGATCGTCTAGGGGCGCTGCGAACGCTGCCGCTGACCATGGGTCAGCCCGCCCTCCCTGAATCGCGGCACGTCGCCGGCTGGCAGCAGGTCGATGAAAGCCTCTATCTGCATCTGACCGCAGATAACGCCAGCATCGTGTTCTCAGACGCATCAACCGTACCGCGTCTCAAGGAGGCCAACGGCTTCATCGATCACTGGCAGCCATCAGCAGCCTACAAGCGCATCGAGCTACGCATCCACGCCTATGAGCCCGTAGAGTTCTCCGTCGTGGCACGAACACCCTGCCGCCTGGTTCTGGCGGATGGATCGGAAATACGACCGATTACGAACGGCTCTACGCAGTATTTCTCATTGCAGGTAGCGGACACCGGGAATACCGTTCTCCACTGCAACTGAACAGACACGGATCTCCTGCGGAGGAACTCATGAAAAAGGTGGCCATCAACGGCATGGGCAGAACCGGACGGGTCATGCTTCGACGCTGGCTTACCGGCGCCTATCCGGACGTCGACATCATCGCCGTCAACGACATCGTCGACATCGACAACCTCGTCTACCTGCTGCGCTACGACTCGGTGTTCGGCCGCCTGCCCTGTCCTGTTGAGGTCAGAGGGAATGAGCTGCATATCGACGGCAGATGCATCGAAGTGCATCAGCAGGCCGCTCCCGAAACGCTGCCATGGAAGGCGCTGGGTGTCGAGGCGGTGATCGAGAGCACCGGCCAGTTCACTTCCCGCGACGCAGCTGCCAAGCACCTGACCGCCGGAGCAGAGCGCGTACTCATTGGCGCCCCGTCACCGGACGCAGACTTCACGATGGTTCTCGGCGTGAACCACGAGGGCTTCGAGCCCGACAAACATCACGTGGTCTCCAACGCCTCCTGCACCACCAACTCTCTGGTGCCGGCACTCACCGTGTTGAAGGAAGCATTCGGTCTCCAATCTGTCGCTGCCACCACCGTGCACGCATACACGGCATCACAGAGCGTGGTGGATAAACCTGCAAAGAAGATGCACCGCGGCCGCGCCGCAGGCGTGTCGATGATCCCCACCACGACAGGTGCCGACAAAGCCGCCGTGCAGGTCATGCCGGAACTGGCAGGGCATATCAGTGCCTCCGCGATCCGCGTGCCGGTACCGGACGGATCGCTGACCGATATCACCGCGCAACTGAAGACGGCAACCGATCCGGACGCCGTAAATGCGGCGCTGAAAGCCGCATCCACAGGTGCGCTCGAAGGCATCCTCGGTTACAGCGAAGACGAACTGGTGTCGGTGGACATCCTCGGCGAGCCCTACTCCGGGCTCGTGCACGCACAGGCAACCCGGGTCACCGGCAACCTCGCCAAGATTTTCGTCTGGTACGACAACGAGACCGGCTACGCCAGCCGCTGTCTCGATGTGGTCGGCCGGATCTTCTAACAGACGTCAGAATCTGTAACGGAACGACGCTCGAAGGCTACGCGGCTCGAGGGGGTGGTAGTGAATGTCCTCAACACCACCCTGGGCTTCGCCGGCCAGGCGCGATGCGTAGAAGTAAGAGATGTCGTGATCGTTGCTGTCGAGAAGATTGAGGGCATCCAGACGCATCTCGATGTTTCGCCACCGATAGGCGACGCCTGCGTTCATCAGAAATGACGCCTCTGAGCTGACCGAGCCGTCTTCGACGAGAGGGGCGTCGCTGAGGTACCGCAGCCGCGTACTCACCGAAAGTCCATTGCTCCAGGTTGCATTCAGACCAAGCGTGAACACGGACTCCACCGCGCCAGGCACTTCGCGTCCCGCGCCTTCGTTCTCCTTGAACCGGGCGTCTGTGAACGTATAAGCAGCATTCATCGCCAGCCACGGGGCAAGGCGCCAGAACACCGATGCTTCTCCACCCAGCCGCCGGGTCGCACCGAGCGCCTCAGTGCTGCCGCCGTCACCCACGAAAACCAGCTCGGAGTCCAGCTCCAGCCAGAATGCGACCAAAGACGCGTTGAAACGCTCTCCCAGCTCCACCCGAAACCCGGCCTCTCCACCCTCCGACTGAACAAGCGCGTCAACTCTCTCGGCCGACTCGCCCGAGGTCGGATCGACGCGGATGGTCGCACCCCGCACGTCGTTGGAGTGAAAGCCGCGCCCCCAGTTCAGGTAGAGCTCGCTTGCGTCGTTCACACGGTACGCCAACCCAGCGTTTGGGCTGACAAGCGTATCGTTGCCGCTGCCGGAATTGAGCGGTCTGAACGCGCTGACATCCCAGCGGTAGTGATCCGCGCGGACGCCAACCAGTGCGCGCAGGCGATCGGTGACGCGTATGTCCATGTCCACATAGGCGCCGGCCGACTGCTCTTCAACTGCATCTTCCCGAATGGTGCTCTGACGCTGCCGCAAGCGCGTGGCATAAAGCCCCACTTCGTCGATATCGTCGTACCGGAGATCAGTACCCCAGCGGATGTTGACCGGCCGTTCGGCCCACGTGACTTCCTGCGCGCCGTTGATCCGAAGGCCATAGATCTGCCGGGTATCCCGCTGCTCGAACTGATCTCCTGCAAGCGGATCTTCGAGCAGATAAGTGAAGTTCGAGTAGAGCTCGAAGCGGTAGTCGACGACGTAGGCCGTGGCCCGCCAGGCATCGCTCTCCAGAGAAAAGGTGCCAGCAAAGCGCGCCGTTTCGCCGCCCAGATCGGGGTCAATGAAACCCAGCTCATCGATGAGCCCAGCGCTCACGGCGCGCTGCGGTATCTGATCCGTCGCGTTCCACGAGCTATCGTATCCATGCAGGCTTGCCGTTGCCTTCAAGCCACCGATGTTCCAGGTGTGCGCCGCGTAGAACTTGTATGCCTCCAGGTCTTCGCCCAGACGCCAGGGGCCGTCGTACCGGGACCCCTCAATTGCGAGCAGCGTGGTACCCGTTTCGGTGTCCAGGCTTCCCGCCGCCAGCGCACGCGCGTAGCCAAAGCTGCCTCCGGACAGTTCCAGCAGCGCTTCATCCAGACGGTCGACATACTGGAACGATACGGAACCAGCGGAGGAAAAATCACCCGCTCCGCCGTATGGCCCCTTGCGGTAAGCGGTGGTGGCCACGAGCTCAGGCATCAGAAAATTGAGGTCGAGGTAACCCTGACCATGGCCGTGGGTACGCATGTTGATCGGTACATCGCCCGCAAAACCGGCGAAATCGGTACCATGGTCGAGATTGAATCCCCTGAGAAAGTACTGATTGGCTTTACCTGTTCCTGAATGCTGGGTAGCCACCATACCCGGAATGGCTTCTACCAGCTCACCCACACGAAGCAGCGGCGGCAGCGTGATGTCGGCATAACCCACCAGCCCCTCCGAAGCAGCCCGGGCTTCGCCGATCTGCTCCGTTGCCCGGCCGTAGACAACGATTTCCTCCAGAGGCCCGGTGTGTCCCTCATGGGTGTGGGCGCTGCTGCAGAAAGTAGCGATCAGCACAAGACAGTGAGATAAGCCCGGCCGTGAGTTCATCGTTCGCTCCAAAATTCCAGCGCGTAGGTTATCCGGCGCCACAGCGAAAGCACATCAAAAAACGTCCTGCTCGAACCATATAATCTAAATGATAATTATTTGCATTTGCATAAATAAGGCGTAACATCCATCGCCCGACCAAGCCAAGGAGCGACACCAATGAAAGCGCCGAAGAAGCCCAGATCCATTCGATGCACACCCCGAGAAGACAAAAAACACGCGCCGAAGATCATGGCTCTGGCATTGGGCGTTGCCGCCGCTGGCAGCAGCTATGCCGACACAACCCCTAACGATGAGGCGCCGGATCAGTCCAACATGATCGAGGTCGTCGAAGTCTACGCAGACAGAGACGCCCCCTACAAAGCCCGCCGTTCAGGCGACCTGCGTCGAACCGCAGACCTGGCCGCATCGCCCAACACCATGACCATCATCACCCAGACGCAGCTGCTCGACTCCGGTAAAACCGATCTCAAGGAAATTCTCGCCGCACAGGCCGGCATCACCCTGGGCACCGGCGAAAATGGCAACGCCTTCGGCGATCGCTACATCATCCGCGGCCACGAGGCGCGCAGCGATGTGTTCGTCGATGGCGTGCGCGACCCGGGCATGACCACCCGCGAGAGCTTCGCCACCGAGCAGATCGAGATCACCAAGGGGCCGAGCTCCACCTTTGCCGGCCGTGGCAGCTCAGGTGGCGCGGTCAACGGCATCACCAAACAGGCGAGCCTCGGGTACGATTTCTCCATCGGTGAGATTGGCCTCGGCACCGACGATCAGCACCGTGCCACCTTCGACATCAACCGGCCGCTATCGGAAAACGTCGCCGTACGCGCCAACCTGCTCCATGCAGATGAAGAAGTGCCCAACCGCGACCCCGCCACTCGTAAACGCGTGGGCGGCCTGCTTTCAGGTCTCTGGCAGGCCACCGACCAACTTCAGTTTGTGGCCGACTACTACTACCTCAAAGCTGATGACGTGCCGGATCTGGGCAGCTATTTCGATCGTGATGCGCGCAAGCCAGTGAAAGACATTCCTGTCTACGTGCAGGATAGCGACTTCCTCGACACCGAGGTGAACACGCTGACCCTGAAGACGAGCTACGAATTCACCGATAGTCTGCGCCTGCAGAACGCCACCCGCTACGGGCAGACCGACAACGGCTACGTCACCACCGGCGCCCGCGGCACCACTCGGGACGCGTCTGACCCGGTCGCACCTGGCGCTGTGACCTTCACCCTCAGCACCCACCAGGGTTGGCAGGAAGTGGAGTACTTCGTCAACCAGACCAATGTACTCTGGGAAGCGGATATCGGTGGGCTGTTTCATCAGTTCGTGTTTGGCGTTGAGTATTCCAGCGAGAACGTCGCCAACGGCGTGTATAACATCGACACCAACGGCACGAGCAACTGTCGGGTCGGCGGCCGCCGTGGCGTGAGCGACGGTTTCTGCGGCCTGGATGGCAGCGGCGCCGTCGTTTCAAACATCGGCGGACTTCTGAATCGAAGCATCGAGAAAGGCGCTAAAGATTCCGACTTCGACGTCGACACCATCTCTGCCTATGTGATGGACACCATTGAGTTCGGTGAAAACTGGACCGGCTTCTTCGGCATCCGTTACGACCAGTTCGACTATACCAACGTGGTTACAAGCCGAAGCGCCACCAACACCTATGACTATTCGGACGGTTTCTGGAACGGCCACGCAGGCATCGTGCGTAGCCTGGGTGAGAACGGCAACGTCTACCTCACCTACAGCACGGCCACCAACATCAACGGCGGCGAGTCCGATGTGGGCGGCAGCTGCGGCTATGGCGGCTTGTGCGGCACACCCGATCAGGTAGATCGCTCCGACCCGGAACAGGTGGAAAACATCGAGCTCGGCACCAAGTGGGAGTTCTTCGACAACCGCCTGCTCGCCACTGCCTCTTTGTTTCAGATCACCAAGAGCGACGTGATGGAAAGCGTCGGCGATTCGTACTCGACTCTGGGCACGCTGAACACCGGCAAAAACCGCGTAGAAGGCTTCGAGGTATCGCTCACCGGCGCCATTACCGAGAAGCTGAGCGTGCAGATGTCGGCGACGATCATGGACTCCGAAGTGCTGAAGGCGTTCAACGTAGCCCAGGAAGGTCTGGCACTCAGCAATTTCGCAGACGACCACCTTTACGTGCAGCTGCGCTACCAGCCAACACCGAACTTCGCATTTGGCGGTGCATACACCTACAAGAGCGAAATGTACGGCGGCCAGCCTGACACCGCGGCCGGTTTCGACAGCAGCATCGGCGACTACTCCATCGTGGTACCTTCCTATGAGGTTGTGGATCTCTTCATGCACTGGTACCCCACTGAACGCCTGAACGTGCGCGTGAACGTGGCCAACGCAGCAGACGAAGACTACTGGACGGCGGCTTACCGCTCGGGTTCCTTCATGTACATCGGCGACGCCCGCAATGTGCGTGCAACGCTGACCTGGGAGTTCTAACCCCCATGCTCATCGTTATCGAGAGTTTTCTGAACGCCGCCGAGGTCAAGGCGTACCGGCAGCGCCTGGAGGCCACTGCCTGGCAGGACGGCCTGCACAGCGCCGGCGGCCTCAACGTGCTTTCGAAACGAAACGAGCAGGCCGACCCCGCGGATGCCACAACCAGTGAGCTGGCCAACGATCTGCTTCGCAGAATGGGCCACCACCCCACCCTGGTCTCCGCGGCTCTACCGCACAGTATCTTCCCTCCCGTATTCAACCGTTATGGCGTCGGCCAGACCTACGGCGCCCATGTGGACGCCGCCATCATGCAGGTGCCGGCCACCGGGCAGGTGCTGCGCAGCGACGTCTCCATGACGCTGTTTCTTTCGGAAGTTGACGAGTACGAGGGCGGCGAGATGGTGATCGAAGGCCAGTTCGGCGCTCAGGAAGTGAAGCTGCATGCAGGCGACGCGGTGGTTTACCCATCGAGCAGCCTGCATCAGGTCACGCCGGTGGCCCAGGGCGAACGCGTGGCCGCCATCACCTGGATGCAGAGCATGGTACCGAGTGCCGAGGACCGAGCAATGCTCTTCGATCTGGACCTGTCCATTCAAGCGCTCACGCGAGGTGGCGAGGCGCCGGATGAGTTGCTTCGATTGACTTCGGTGTACCACAACCTGGTGCGCCGCCTGGCGCAGATCTGACCAAAGCGATGTTGCTCTACGCAATACTCTCGCTACCGGCCGCGATCATGCTCTACCGACTGACGGTCGGCGTGGCGGCGGCAGGTGACATGCTTCACGGCAGCGGCGAGTTTTCCGCGCGCCTCATGATCGCCGCGATGGCGGCGACACCATTGAGACTGCTTTTGGCGGAAGCGCGCTGGACCGCCTGGCTCGTGCGCCACCGCAGAGCGCTCGGCGTCGCCGCCTTCATATACGCCGCACTGC
>JAUIKX010000021.1 GCA_030430515.1 Gammaproteobacteria bacterium
GAAAGATCAATCAGAAAGCTTGCGAGTGGGCTTCATCGGTATCGGCAACATGGGCTGGCCGATGGCGCGGAATGTTCTCGAGGCTGGTTTTGCGCTTACGGCGTTCGACGCGGATCGCGAGCGAGCGCAACGGTTTGCTTCGGAGACCGGGGCGGCAGCGGCTGAGAGCGTAACGGAGTTGGCGGCGCTCGATGTCGTCATCACCATGTTACCCAACGGGCAGGTGGTTCGCGATGTGCTGCTGGACGCTGAAGCGGGCGCGTTCATCCGCAATGCGCCGGCAGGACTGACCCTCATTGACATGAGTTCCTCAGAGCCCACGGGAACCCAGGAGCTGGGGAGTCTGCTCGCTTCGAAAGGCGTGGTGATGATCGATGCGCCGGTTTCCGGCGGTGTTCCGAGGGCGGAGATCGGCACGCTGGCGATCATGATCGGTGCGGACGACCCCGCAGCATTGGCGCGCGTCAAACCATTGCTCCACAGTATGGGGGAGCCACTGTTTGAGACGGGCCGGTTAGGATCAGGCCATGCGACAAAGGCACTCAACAACATGATTGCCGCTTCCTCCTTTGCCGCGACTTCCGAAGCGATGCTGATCGCCAAGCGGTTCGGTCTGGATCTGCATACGTTCATTGATATCGTGAACGTTTCTACAGGACACACCTTCATGTCGGATAAGGTCATGAAGGAGCATGTGATCGATGGGCAGTTCGCAACCGGTTTTGCTCTGGGTTTACTGGTGAAGGATGTGGGGATCGCTAACACGTTGGGAAAGTCTGTGGATATTCAGACGCCAATTTCTGACCTCGTGTTGTCGCGCTGGCAGGAAGCGTTGGATGCGAAAGGCTTTGGTGCGGATAACTCTGAAGCCATTCAGGTTTGGGATGTAGATTCGATCAGCGGAAGTAGATAGATGATTGAGCAGAGAGTATTGATTGCAGGAGCCGGTATCGGCGGGTTGGCTATGGCGCTGACCCTTGAGCGGATCGGTGTGCCCTGTGTTGTATTCGAAGCGGTGAAAGAGCTGCGCCCGCTTGGTGTGGGTATTAACATTCAACCAAACGCTGTCCGGGAACTCCTGGAGCTCGGATTTACGCGGGATGAGCTCGACAGCGTGGGTGTGCCTGCGAAGGAATGGGCGCTCGTGGGTCTGAACGGCAACGATATCTATTCGGAACCGCGGGGGCTGGAGGCCGGCTACCGGTGGCCGCAGTACGCGGTGCATAGAGGTCAGCTGCAGTTTCTCATGCTCGACAAGCTGCGCGAGCGCGCCGGCGAAGAATGCGTGCGCACAGACGCTGCCGTTACGGGCTACGTCAACAACCCGGACGGAACGGTCACCGCGCACATCGAATCGGCGAGCGGTGAGAAATCCAGCGAAGCGGGTGCGCTGTTGATCGGTGCCGACGGCATTCACTCGGCAGTCCGAAGTCAGATGCACCCCGACCAGCCGCCGATCCACTGGGGCGGTGCGATCATGTGGCGGGGCACCACCCGGGCCAAGCCAATCCGCACGGGTTCGTCGTTCATCGGTCTCGGCACGCACAGGCAGAGGATGGTGATCTACCCCATATCGCAGCCGGATGAGGAAGGGCTGGCGCTCATCAACTGGATCGCCGAGGTGACCTTCGACAAGCCTGAAGACCGCAACAGCGGCTGGTTCAAGCCAGCGGAGCTTGCCGACTTCATTCATTACTTCGAAGACTGGCAGTACGAGTGGCTGGATGTGGCGGATCTTCTGAGGCGTGCGGATGTGATTTACGAAAATCCGATGATCGACAGAGACCCCATTCCCACCTGGCACAACGGTTCGGTCTGCCTGATGGGCGATGCCGCTCATGCCATGTATCCGACAGGCTCCAACGGCGCGAGTCAGGCCATTGTCGACGCGCGTGTTCTGGGCGCGAAGCTGGTTGCAAACGGTGTCAACGCCGATGCGCTGGCCGCTTACGATGAAACGCTCTGCGGTCCGGTGTCGGAACTGATACTGCGTAACCGCGGCGCTGGGCCGTTTGGCCTGCTCAATCTGGTCGATGAGCGTTGCGGCGGAGAGTTCGATGACATCGACAAGGTCATTCCGTCGGAAGAGCGGGCCGAGTTCATGGCGGGCTACAAGGCCGCAGCGGGTTTTGACATCGAGCGCCTCAACGAAGCACCGCCCACCATTGCCGAAGGCGCCAGAGCCGCGACGCCGGAGCAAACATGAAAACGCAAGTCTGTATCATCGGTGGCGGCCCGTCCGGCCTTTTGCTCTCCCAGCTTCTGCATCTGAAAGGCATCGACAACATCCTGCTGGAAAAACACACGCAGGAATACGTGCTCGGCCGTATCCGTGCGGGCGTGATCGAGCATGGCTTTGCCGATCTCATGCGCGAAGCGCAGTCCGGAGAGCGCATGGATCGGGAGGGTGAGATCCACGAAGGATTTCATATCTCAGATAACGGTGCCATGCGTCGTATAGATCTCGCCAAACACACCGGCGGCAACTCCGTGATCGTATACGGTCAGACCGAACTCACCCGGGATCTCTACGAAGCACGGGCGGCCGTGAACGGGCAGCTCATCCACAACGTGGAAGATGTGGTTCCGCACGGTCTCGACAGCCAGTCGCCATCAGTGACTTTCACTCTCGACGGCGCGGCGCAGCATATCGACTGTGAGTACATCGTCGGTGCAGACGGCTTTCACGGTGTGTCGCGCAAATCCATTCCCGACGACGTGCTCACGGAGTACGAAAGGCTCTATCCGTTCGGTTGGCTGGGTGTGCTGAGCGAGACGCCACCCGTATCCGAAGAGCTGATTTACGCCCGCCATGAGCGTGGCTTTGCGCTCTGCTCGCGTCGTTCGTCTGAGCTGTCGCGCTACTACATCCAGGTGCCGCTCACCGACAGCGTGGACCAATGGTCGGACGAAGCCTTCTGGCGGGAGCTTAAACAGCGTCTGCCTGAAGATGTGGCCCTGCAGTTGGTTACCGGCCCGTCAATCGAAAAGTCCATTGCGCCGTTGCGTTCGTTTGTTGCTGAACCCATGCGCTACGGGCGGCTGTTCCTCGCGGGCGACGCTGCGCATATCGTGCCGCCGACGGGCGCGCGCGGACTCAACAGCGCTGCTTCCGATATTTACTATCTCTACCATGCACTTGCCGATCACTATGTGAGCGGCGACGATGCAGGTATTGAGAGCTACTCGGCCAGGGCCCTCGCACGGGTGTGGAAAGCACAGCGCTTCTCCTGGTGGTTGACTACGCTTCTGCACACGTTTCCCGATACTATTCCGTACGATCAGAAACTGCAGGAAGTGGATCTGGCCTATCTCTTTTCGTCGGAGGCTGCCATGACCTCGCTGGCGGAGAACTACGTGGGTCTGCCGTTCTAAGCTGGAACATAAAATCGCTGAACAGGAGTGTTGCATGAGCGATCGATTCGAAGGGAAGAGCATCATCATTACCGGCGCAGGTTCCGGCCTGGGGCGCGCGGTGGCAGAACGCCTTGCCGCGGAAGGGGCTTTGCTGGCCTTGGTGGACGTCAACAAAGAGACGCTCGAAGAAACAGCGGCAACGCTCTCATCCATCAATGCCTCGGTGCAGACGCTGCTCGTCACCGCCAACGTAGCGGACGAGAAGTCGGTTGAGTCCTATGTCAGCCAAACGCGGCAGGCCTTCGGGCGTATCGATGGTTTCTACAACAACGCCGGCGTCGAGGGTAAGCAGAACCCGGTGGCGAATTACGGCTCCGAGGAGTTCGATCGGGTCATCGATATCAACCTCAAAGGCGTTTTCTATGGTCTCAAGCACACCCTGCCGGTCATGGTGGAACAGGGCAGCGGTTCCATCGTCAACGTGGCTTCAGTTGGTGGGATTCGCGCGGTGCCCAACCAGGTGGGCTACGGTGCGTCCAAACACGCAGTGGTCGGCATGACCCGCGACGCGGCGATCGAGTACGGTCAATATGGCGTGAGCGTCAACGCGGTGGCACCTGGCGCCATCATGACCAATATGGTCAGGGAGTCGCTGATACAGACGGGTGGTGAAGATGGCTGGGAAGAGGTCGGACGCCAGTTTGTGAGCGTCAATCCAATGCGCCGCTTTGGCCGGCCGGACGAGGTTGCGTCGCTGGTTGCTTATCTGCTGTCTCAGGAGGCCGAGTTCATCAACGGCGCGATCATTCCGATCGATGGCGGGCAGTCGCAGGCTTACTGATCCTGCTCCCAGTATGACGAACCTGGCGCGGCACAGGCAGGCTGCAGTGTTGACGATCGCCGGAGTGGCGATCGTTCTTGTCTTTTTCTTTCTGAAAACGCGCTTTGATTTTGGTGCGAGTTATCCGCTTCTCAATCTGACGAATCTGTTGGGCCTGTTCTTGAGCCAGTCGTTGCTCGGTTTGTATCTGACTGGTGCCAAGTTCATTAAGCGGTTTGTTTTCGCACTGTCGATCTGCTTCACGGCAAACGCCTTGGCGATCGTCCTTGAGGATTACCCATATGGATCTCCGTCGATATGGTTTGCCATGGCCGCGTTCTTCGCTCTGCTTGCGTGTTTTCTGCCGCAAAGGGCCGCAGACAACGATTTGACTCATCCTCACAGCGAGCTGAGCTTCGGTGATCAAACGGTGGTCCTCTCCGCAGTGGGTGAGGTGCCGGTGGGCGAGATTCTCAGCGTTGAGCTGTCCTCGAGTCGGGATGGTAGCTGCATGATGAACATCGAGATCGAGGGATATGGCGTGGTCACCGTCGGTCCGTCGCACCGACTGCCGAGCCAACTCGCTCAGCTTCAGCAGATGAATCCCGGGATCGTCGTACGTGGGCAGTTCTGATTGGTCAGGACGTGGCATGACCAAAGCCCGGTATCGCAGGGCTCCACCAGGTTGCTGGTAAGATACGGCAATGAACCGTTCACCCGCTATTTCAGCACTTGCACAGACGCTGCCCGATGGCGGCCTCATCCTCGACGAGGCTGGTCGTCGCCCATACGAAACTGACGGCCTGTCTGCCATCAAACAGCTGCCCTGGGCGGTGGCGCTACCGAAATCGGAAGAGCAGGTGCTCGAAGTGCTGCGCATCTGCCGGGAGCACGGCATTCCGATCGTACCCCGCGGGGCGGGAACCGGCCTATCCGGCGGTGCACGTCCGCGTGCGGACGGTTTGCTGCTCAGCCTGTCGCGCATGAATCGCATTGTAGAGATCGACGTGGACAATCTGGTTGCCCGGGTGCAGCCCGGCGTTCGCAATCTCGCGGTGAGCGAAGCCGTAGCGGAGCATGGGTTGTTCTATGCCCCCGATCCATCGTCACAGATCGCCTGCAGCATCGGCGGTAACGTCGCCGAGAACGCAGGTGGCGTGCATTGCCTCAAGTACGGGCTCACCGTGCACAACGTCGTTGCGCTTCGAGTGGCCACCATCGATGGCGAGGTGCTCCAGCTCGGCGGCCATGGTCACGATGCCTTCGGTATCGACTGGCTGGCGCTCATGTGCGGCAGCGAAGGCATGCTGGGCATTGTGCTGGAAGCAACGCTGCGACTGACGCCACTACCGGAAGAAAAGCGGGTGCTGATGGCAGCTTTTCCGAGCCTCGCGGCAGCTGGCGATGCAGTTGCGGCGCTCATCGGCTCGGGATTGATTCCGGCTGGACTCGAGATGATGGATGCGCTGGCCGTGCAGGCGGCGGAGGATTTCGTGCATGCCGGCTACCCGCGAGACGCGGCGGCGCTCCTGCTCTGTGAGCTCGACGGCACCGCGGCTGAGGTGGCGCAGACCTCCAGGCAGACAATTGAGGTTTTCAACGCCTCTGGCGCGCTGTCTGTTGAGGTGGCTGAAGATGCAGATGCTCAAGCGCGTATGTGGCTCGGCCGGAAGGCGGCATTCCCGGCCGTTGGTCGTCTGGCGCCGGATTACTACTGCATGGACGGCACGATACCGCGGCACCGCATCAGCGAGGTGCTGGATGCCATCGCCCGCATGTCACAGGAGTACGGTTTGCGGGTGGCCAACGTATTTCACGCCGGCGACGGCAATCTGCACCCGCTGATCCTCTACGATGCCAACGTTCCGGGTGAGCTGGAAAAGGCGGAAACCTTCGGTGGCGCGATCCTCGAACTGTGCGTTGAGGTCGGTGGCACGGTGACAGGCGAGCACGGCGTGGGCGTGGAAAAACTCGATCAGATGTGTGCGCAGTTTCCGCCGGCGGAACTTGAACAGTTCATGCGTCTTAAGGCGGCCTTCGATGAGCACAAGCTGCTCAACCCAGGTAAAGCGGTACCGACGCTCACACGCTGCGCAGAGGTGGGCGGAATGCATGTGCATGACGGCAAGCTGCCGTTTCCGCATCTGGAGCGATTCTGATGCAGGCCTGGATCGACCAGATCAACGAAGCCCGCGCCGCCGGCCGTACGCTGGCTATACAGGGTCACGGCAGCAAAGTGCGAGCGTTCGGTGAATTGTCGGCAGACGGTGTGCTGGATACCACCGGGTTTTCCGGGATCGTCTCCTACCAACCGGAAGAGCTGGTGGTGACGGTACGATCAGGCACCTCGCTCAACGAACTGGAGCAGGCGCTTAAGGAAAATGGCCAACAGCTGGCTTTCGAGCCGCCCCGCCTGGAAGGCCGGGGAACCGTCGGCGGTACGGTAGCCAGCGGCCTCTCCGGTCCGGCCCGCCCCTGGTGCGGCGCCACCCGTGATGCCGTTCTCGGCGTCAGGCTGATCAATGGCTTGGGCGAACTGCTGACATTCGGCGGCCAGGTGATGAAGAACGTTGCCGGCTACGATGTCTCGAGGCTGCAGGCCGGCGCGCTTGGTGCGTTTGCCGTGCTCTGTGAGGTGAGTCTGCGGGTTATGCCGATACCGAAGGCGCAAGTCTGTGCGTCGCGGGCGGTAGCTGAGGAAGAAGCGATTTCGACTATGCGTGGCTGGTGTCGTCAGCCCCTGCCTTTGACCGGGCTTTGCTATAGCGAAGGGGTACTTCGGTGGCGGCTCGCGGGACATGCAGATGCGGTTGCTGATGCGCAGCGCAAGCTCGGTGGCGAGGCAGACGATGCCGGCTTCTGGGAAGCCTTACGTGACTGGTCGTTACCGCAACAGAATTTCGAGCAGGCCGCACGACGGGTCTGCCCGCCAGGCGATCCTATTGAAACGACTGACAAGCTGATCGATTGGGCCGGCGGCATCCGCTGGACAGATCAAGCGGTTGCAGGTGCGCATCGATTGGCAACGACGCCCGCGCTGGGGCGGGCGGAGTATGCACTTGCCGTGCGTTTGAAGCAGGCCTTCGACCCGTCCGGCATCTTTAATCCGGAGGTGCTGCGTGCAAACGAACCTTCCTGAAGCGCTACTTGCTACCGACGCGGGCAAACGGGCAGATGAGATCCTGCGAAGCTGCGTGCATTGCGGTTTCTGTAACGCCACCTGTCCCACCTATCAACTGTTAGGCGACGAGTTGGACGGCCCGAGAGGCCGCATCTATCTGATTAAGGAGATGCTGGAAAGCGGCGAGCAGGACACACGTTTGAACCAGCATCTGGATCGCTGTCTGACCTGTCGCTCGTGCGAGACCACCTGCCCATCAGGTGTGGAATATGGCGCGTTGCTGGAGATCGCTAGATCCCACGCTGCAGACGATCGAGCGTTGCTGCGACGGCTCATGGTGTGGGCGTTGAAGTTTGTTGTGCCGTACCGTGAGCGCTTTCGTTTCTTCACCGCCTTAGGCCGTGCTTTTCAATGGATGCTGCCGGGCTGGCTGAAAGAGCAGATTCCCGCAGCGGCGCCGCGCCACCACATGCCGACAGTGAAGCATCAGCGCAAGGTGTTGCTTCTGCAGGGCTGCGTGCAGAGTGTGGCGACACCACAAGTCGCGGCCCGGCTGGCGAAAATCCTCGACGCCCGGGGTATCGAAGCGATCACCATTGCCGAGGAAGCCTGCTGCGGAGCCTTGCCCCTGCATCTGGGTGACGAAGCGCAGGCGCGTCAATTCGCCGAGCAGAACATTGCCGCCATGGCACCCCTGCTCGACGAAGTGGAGGCGGTGATTTGCACCGCCACCGGCTGTGGCATTACCGTGCAGGAATATCGTCAGCTGTTGCCGGAGAATGACGGGGCGAAGCGGCTGGCGGAACTCTGCCAGGACGCCTCGACTTACCTTGCGGAACTCAGCGAACCACTGACCCGAGCCCTCGATGCCGAGCGCGTTGCCTGGCATGCCCCCTGCAGCCTGCAGCACGGTCAGAAGACGACGAATGTCGTGGAGCCGTTGCTGCGAGGTGCCGGATACGAACTCGTTCCGGTGCGTGACGCGCATCTGTGCTGCGGTTCCGCCGGCACCTACGCGATTCTGCAGAAAGACAACGCGCAGGCTCTGCGTCAGCGCAAGCTCGATGCATTGCAGGCGGCAAAGCCCCAGCTCATCGCGACCGCTAACGTGGGCTGCCACAAACATCTGGCGGCAGCGGCGAAAGTACCGGTCGCGCACTGGCTGGAGCTGGTAGAGTAGGGCAAACCTCTGGGGAGAGGACCCTTGAACGAAGACCGCATTTCCGCAGGCAGCTTCGGCTTTCTGCTTTTTCTGACGCTGCTCAACGTGATGAACTTTGTTGACCGGCAGCTCCTGGCGAGCTTCGCTGCCTTCATCGTGCCCGACCTGGGGCTTACCAACACACAGTTCGGCCTGCTTACCGGCCTCGTGTTCATCATTTTTTACTCGGTGATGGGGCTTTTCATGGGCGCGCTCGCAGACCGGGTCAACCGCGTTCGTCTCATTGCTGCAGGCCTTGCCATATGGAGCGCGCTCACGGCCTTGTCGGGCGCTGCCAAGGGATTCTGGAGCATGGCGGCGCCACGCATGTTCATCGGCGTGGGCGAGTCGATCATGACGCCCACCTCGATGTCGCTGCTGGCAGACAAGATCCCGCCTTCCCGTATGGGTTTTGCGTCGGGGTTCTACTACATGGGCGTGCCCATCGGTGTGGGTGTGAGCCTGCTCATCGTCGGTTACCTCGGGCCGGCCATCGGCTGGCGCAACTGTTTCTATTTGCTGGGTGCCCTGGGCATCGTGCTGGCCGGCGTGATGCTGTTGTTCCGCGAGCCCGAACGAAAGGCGGTTGTGGTAACCGTTGAAAACCCGGAGCGGCAGAGCTTCGCCGAGATACTCTCTACCCTGGGTCTGGCGCTGCGCAGCTCGCCTGCGCTGGCCTGCACCATTGCAGGGGGTGTTGTACTGCACTTCATACTCGGAGCCGCGACTTTCGACCAGCTCTGGTTCGTCAGCGAGAGAGGGTTTGATCGCGCCGAGATCGCCAAGCTTACCGGCTGGATCGGCATGGCCGGTGGCGTGCTCGGCAACCTTTTCGGCGGTATCGGCAGTGATCGGTTCATGCAGCGCACGAATATGGGTCGCCCCATGTTTCTGTTCTGGATCATGCTGCTGCTCGCACCGTTCAACGTGATCTACCGCATCGCGGATGCAGGCAGCTTCTGGTTCTGGTTCGGTGTGTTCGTGGGCTATTTTCAGCTCGGCGCGTTTTACGGGCCCACATTTGCCACGATTCAGGAGCTGGTGCCGGGTAACATCCGCGCGACGGTGGTGGCGTTTTACATCCTGCTGCTGAATTTCGTCGGTCTCGGTATCGGTGTTACCGCCGGCGGGTGGAGTGTTGATCAGATGATCGCGTCGGGCGTTGAGCAGCCATACACCTGGACTCTGGTCACTTTCACGGTGATTTCGTTCTGCGCCGTGCCGCTTTTCTTTGTTGCCGGACGTCGCTACGCCGGAGACCGTGAACGTTTGTTTGCCGTGGCCGATGGTTGAGTTGCCCCGT